>CAYJPF010000051.1:0-18631 GCA_964372025.1 uncultured Peptococcaceae bacterium
AGATCAAGTTCAAAAGATTAAGACCTTTGCTTTTTAAAAAAAGCAAAAGCAAAAACTTTTAGAATTTTTTGGGGTTATCGCAGAGTTTTCAATATATCTCCTATCAAAATTTTACTCCGATGCCAATACAATAATCTCATCACTATCCTCAATAACCATTATTTGCGATTTTAGCGGATTCGTTATAATCTGATAACTTTGCCCTACCTTGCGCTTATAACCAATCGCAATCTGATTCTGCTGCTTTAAAATCTCGGTAATACTATAAAAATCAATCTCGGTACCGGCCGGCATATAACTATTTGCCTTGCGTAAGTAAATCTCAGCACCGTCAATATGCAATAACTCCCTAAATACCGTAGCTAAACTCCTGTTCTCGGCAATCTGACACATCACCAAATTGATAATATTCGTACCCACCACCAAATCATTAACCTTAGCAATTTGCGCCAGCTTTTGATTATCAGTGCTCTTCATCTCGCTGGTAATATTAAAATTATAATTTTCCTTTTGCGCTATATCACGTAAATGAATTAACTTAAGCAAAGTCATCGCATCCGAAGTCTCAGCATCTACATTATCATTGCTTAATAATAATACATGCTCGATATCAACATCTAACAGCCCTTTAATAATGCTACGCTGATTAGTATTGCAATCTATAGTTTGGATATCAATATTTTTTAAAGGTACATTTAATAGTAAATCAGCAACACCATGATCAATATCAATATCAGCAATAAAAACCTGCGAACCGGCCACAAAATAATGATCCAATTCCTGCAAAATAGAAGCCATGAAATTATTAATACCCAAAATTAACATCTTAGTCGGCTTTATAACTAAAGGCTGCCTGCTAAAATCAATATTCATCAATTTAGGCTGGCTGCTAAAGGGCATTGCAAATTGATCATCCTCGGTAAATAAAATTATATAATCATCCTTGGCCAAAACTAAATCCATCGGCGGATTAAGCATAATCTGCCCCTTACGCTTAATCCCAAAAACAATAGCCGAAGCAAATAAATTTAAAATATCCGCAAATTTTTTATGCTCAAACTCGGGATAATTCTTAAAATAAAGCTCATTACCCTGATAACTAATCAGCTCCATCAATACATTAGATATACCCGAATGACGGCAGGTTTGGGCAAGAATACGAGCAATAATATCCTTGCCCAAAATTGGCTCAATATAAGAACCGCCTGCTAAACAAATTGCATCATAATTATCAGCAGCAGAAATAGGCGCCACAATATGGGGTAAAATACCATCCTTCTCATTAAAATAATTATTGATGGCCAGCATAGTTTTGGTAATCAAAAAATCGTCTTGGCAATTTACAATTACCGATTTAGCATGCTCTATTGCACATTGGCTTAACATATGACTATCAGCAATACTACCATTACGATAAACCACCCTTAAACAACCTAAATTTTTAATCTTTTGATTAACTTTAAGCTTAGTTTCGTCAATGTTTGCACAGGTTAAAATTACTACACAGGCATCTTTTTGATTATCATTAGCCTCAACCAGCTCGCTGATTATGGTATAAGCATTATCATTAAAACCCAAAATTATGGTATGATCTTTTTCGATAACCTTAGAACTACCCCGCTTTAAAGTGGATAACCTCTCCTTAAAAGCAGTGGTAATAATACCGATTAGAATACTAAAAATAAAAATTCCGCATAAAGTAACCACCGACATCAAAAATAAAAAAGGAAAATCATCGGTTTCATCGCCGGTGATAGTGCCGGGATCAATTACATGCATAACACTGCGCCAAATATTTATGCCCAAACCGCCATCACTAAATATCATCAGCAAAATACCGGCCACAATAACCACGGCCGCCGTAAACATAAATAGCACCCCTACCAGGGCAATTACCCCGCGCGACATGATATTGTCGAACCTATAACGAATTATATCTTTTAAATTTGCTTGCATAAATAACCATCCTTTTTAGTTTGATAAGTTTAAATCTATCATATTCTTAAATTAAGGTCAAGCCTATACTAGACTAAATTTTGTATTTATGATATAATCAATTTGATATAATCAGTTTGATATAAAAGAATAACTCGCATATATGGGAAGGATGAACTATGCAAGATTTTCAAATCGATTTTTTAGGTACCAGAGGCTCGATACCTGTAGATGGTCATCAATTTAAAGAATTTGGCGGGGCAACATCCTGCGTTTTGGTTAGATTAGGTGGCGAAAATATAGTTTTTGATGCCGGTAGCGGCTTTTTAAATTTAGCAGCAATTCTTAAAGGGCAACAGTTTCATTTGCTGATATCACATGGCCATGCCGATCATATTTTGGGCTTAGCCATGAGCGACTTAATGTATAATAACCAGGTAAAGGCCACTATTTATGGCAAAAGCCGCTATAATTTAAGCATTCAAGAACAAATAGATCAATTTATGCATCCCCCTTTATGGCCGATTAAAAGTGATAGCTTTGCAGCCGATGTAAATTATCAAGAGCTTAGCGAGCAATTTATGATTGGCGCGGTTAAAGTAAGCACCATGGAGGGTAATCATCCCGGCGGTTGCAGCGTTTTTAGGCTGGATTATCTTGATAAAAGCCTGGTTTATGCCACCGATTATGAGATTACGGCCGATAATCAGCAAAAATTAATCGAGTTTAGCCAAAATTGCGATTTGCTGATTTGCGATGGCCAATATTCGGCGCAAGAATTTGCCGCCAAAAAAGGATTTGGCCATTCCAGTTGGATCAAAGCCGGCAAAACCGCCCTGGCAGCGCAGGTTAAATCCCTTTGCATTTTTCATCATGATGCTACTCGCAGCGATGAATTATTAAAACAAGCCGAACAAGAATTAAGCCAAATTATACCCCATAGCTTTTTTGCCAAAAAAGGGGAAAGGATAATCCTATGCGAAAATTAACAATCAAACGCCTGCTAGATATCAGTATTGCTATGGCTGCCGAAAGGGATGGCGAACGCCTTTTAGAGCGTATTATCACCGATGCTATGGATATTACCGGCTGCGATGGTGGCACACTTTATATTATCAGCGGCGAAACTTTGTCCTTTAAGGTGATGATTACCAAGTCGATGCATATTTTGCGTGGTGGCCGGCATGGCAATATTGATTTGCCGCCGGTGCCTTTAATTCGCTCTAATGTTTGCGCTTATTCGGTTTTGGAGAGTAAATTGGTAAATATCCCCGATGTTTATCAAAGTGATTTATTCGATTTTTCCGGGCCCCGTAATTATGATGCCCTAACCGGCTATAAAACCACCTCGATGATGGTGGTGCCGATGGAGAATAATAAAGGCCAGCTAATCGGTGTTATGCAATTGATTAATGCCAAAAATTCGGCCGGCGAAATTATCCCCTTTGCTAAAAGCAGCGAAATTATTTTGCTGGCTTTGGCCTCGCAAGCAGCCATTAGCTTAACCAATATGAATTATACCATGGAAATGCGTAAGCTAATGGAATCGATTGTCGAAACTTTTTCTACCGTTATTTATACCCGCACCCCATATAATGTAACCCATACCACCAATATGGTTAAATATGCTTTGCGCTTTTTGGATTGGCTGGCTGCTACCGGCAATGATTGGAAATTTAATAAAATCCAGCGCCGCCAATTATTAATGACTATTTGGCTGCATGATGTAGGCAAATTAGTAACCCCTTTGGAAATTATGAATAAAGAAACCAGGCTTGGCCCTAAATACGAAAAAGTAATGACTCGCCTGGAAATTATTGCTCTTTTGGCCAAGATTAATCAATTGGAGCATGGTGCCGATTATCAAAAGGTGCTGGACGAAATTGCTGCGGTTAAGGATTTAATCGATGAAGTGAATACTATTGGCTATTTAAATGATGATTTATTGGCTAAAGTTAGGCTTTTGGCCACCAAAACATATATCGACCAGCAAGGGCAAAGCCAAAATTGGTTTACCAAGGACGAAATTTGCGATTTATCGATACGCAAAGGCACCCTAACCGATGACGAAAGGGTGATTATGCAAGAACATGCCATTATCACCAAGGAAATTTTGGATAAAATTAAGTTTCAAAGCGAATATGCCAAAGTGCCGATTTGGGCTGCCCAACATCATGAATTTTTAAATGGCAGCGGTTATCCCAATTGCTTAAGCGGTATCGATTTAGATCCCGAGGTGCGTTTACTTACTATTTTGGATATTTTTGACGGCATTGCCGCCTTGGATCGTCCTTATAAAAAGCCTACCCCGATTGCCAAAGCCTTGGCTATTTTGGGCGAAATGGCCGAGGATGGCCAAATCGATAAACATATCTTAAGCTTATTTAGCGAAAGCCGTGTTTGGGAAGATGATTGGGATATTCCGGAAGGAACTACTATCGAGCTTGAAGATGATGATTTTGTCGATTTTTAATAAGTGAGTATATTTATGCAAAAATCTATATTTAAGCGACTGCTAATTGCTATCTTCGGGGTGGCATTAATGGTAGTTTTGGCCGAAGGCGATTTACTAACTCGCACCGCCAATTCTTTAAACGATCGCCTTTATCAGCGCCCCGGCGCCAGTAATCAGCAAATTGTGCTAATTGGCATGGATCAGCGAGCCTTAGATCAATTAGGGCCTACCCCTTGGCCGCGCTCTTATATGGCCGAGGCTATTGAATACTTAAATGCCGATCCTAAAAATCGGCCGGCCGTAATCGGCATCGATAGCACCTATATTGGCCAAAGCGATTTTCCCGAAGATGATGCCCGCCTGGCCGAGGCTGCTGCTGCTTATCATAATGTGGTTATCGGCGAAACGGTTACTTTTGGCGAGCAAACAGTAGTTTTAGATGATGGCAGCTTTTATACCGATACCTATGTAGTAGAGCAGCATGAGCAAACTTATGCTGCTTTAAGGGCTGCTAGCGACCCTGCTTTAATCAATGCCATGCTCGATAATGATGGCATTTTGCGCCATGGAATTTGGCAAGTGGAATTAGCAGATGGCAGCATGCTGCCATCTTTTCATCATCAGATATACCAAAAGTATTTGGCCTATCATGGCCAAACCATGCAGCAAATACCGCCTTTAGATCCCTATTATCGCTGGTATATAACCTTTCAATCGGCACCTTTTGCCTATGATGAGAATTATTCTTTGGTCGATTTAATTGATGGCAGCTTAAGTGTAGACCGTTTTGCCGACAAGATTGTGCTAATCGGCCCTTTTGCCCAAGGCATGCAGGATGATTATACTACCGCTATTGATTATGCGGTTAAAATGTACGGGGTAGAATATCAGGCAAATGCAATAGCCGCCCTGCTAAATGGTGATTTAAAGCATGAAATTTTGGCTCGTCCGCAAACAATTTTGCTGGCTATTATCAGCTTTTTAGCTTGGCTTTGGTTTTATGAGCGCAAATTTATTACGGCCACAATTTTTTGGTTATCCTTAACTATTGGCTGGCTGCTGATCTGTTATATAGCCTTTGAGATGGGCTATGTTTTGCAGGTTTTTTATATTCCCTTATCGATAACAATCAGTTATTTGCTTTCGGTGGGTTTAAATTATATGCAGGCAGCGCTGGACAAAAGGCGCATTACCAATACATTTCAGCGTTATGTGGCGCCGGAAATTGTTGCCGAATTATTAAAAGGCGACCCTACGGCCTTAGAATTAGGCGGTAAGCTCACCGATATTGCAGTTTTATTTGTGGATATCCGTGGCTTTACCCCGATGTCGGAAAGCCTGGATGCCCCTACAGTAGTCGAGATTATCAATAAATATTTGGCCTTAACCAGCGATTGTATTTTAAAAAACAATGGCACCTTAGACAAATATATTGGCGATTGCACCATGGCCTTTTGGGGAGCACCCTTAGCACAAGATGATTGCATTTACAAAGCGGTAAAGGCCGGCTTAGACATGCTGGAAGGCGGCGCTAAGCTGGGTGCTGAATTAGAGGCTAAATATGGCCGCAGCATTAATTTTGGTGTTGGCGTACATTATGGCCCGGCGGTTGTGGGCAATATTGGGGCAGCTATCCGCATGGATTATACAGCCATTGGCGATACAGTAAACACCGCCGCCCGCCTAGAAAGCAATGCTCCGGCCGGCCAATTACTGATTAGCCGCACCGTGGCCGATGCTTTAGATGGCCGGGTAAAATACACCTCTTTAGGTAATAGTATTAAGCTTAAAGGCAAAGCTGATGATTTTGAAGTTTTGAGGGTGGAGGGCATTATTGAATAGTTTATCCCATAAAAACCTTATGATAAGCCAATCTAAAGCCGCCGCCTAATCCTGCACAAAATGCGGCCAATAAGCATACATAACAACTATAAGCCATAAATAGGCCGCCATGCCATAAATCCGGCCATAGCCACCACCATATTATGGCAATCATTATCAAAAAAAGTGGGAATAAACTAAAGCCCATCCTAAACGCTGTTAAAGGATATTGCCAACCATATTTAAAGCCGGCAATTAGGGGCATGGTCATTAGCCAAGTTAAACATAACCATTGCAAATTGGGTGGGCTAGCAGCAAAGCGAGCTATGGCATACAAAAATAATATGCCCAGCCCCAGCCAAATTAAGCCAAATTTCAATCCCCATAAGTAGGCAATCCGTTGCATTCCCATCCCCCTAAATTTACCATATATCTACTATTATATATATGCCCATTTAGCCAGATTATGCCTGCCAAGCATGGCAAGATTTAAGAGATTTTGTTGCTGGTAACAGCATAGCCACCACATTTAAAAGGAGTTTATCTTGAATAATTATTCGCTAAGCAAACAAATTATCACAGCTATCCAATGCTTAATCATTGCTGCTATCTGGGGTGGAGGCTTTGTTTTTACCAAAAATGCCCTCGAAAGCATGACCCCCTTCTATTTTTTATTTTTTCGCTTTGGTTTAGGCACTTTGATAATGCTTTGCTTTGTGCGCCCCAAGCTGGGTAAGCCCAGCAAATTAAGCCTTAAAATTTTCTTTTTGGTTGGCATACCGCTCTTTTTGGGCTTTGGCCTGCAAACCATTGGCCTAATCTATACCTCGGTTGGCAATTCGGCCTTTATTACTTCCACCTATGTGGTTTTAGTGCCACTTTTGGGCTGGCTTTTTACCCGCCAAATTAGCCTTAATCAAATTGTCTTTTCTTTAATTGCCCTAGGCGGCTTGGCGCTTTTTTCGATTAATCAACAATTAACGATTAATCCCGGCGATATCTGGACTTTTGCCTGCGCCATCAGTTATGCCCTGCATATTTTAGCCTTGGCTCATTTTGTGCCGCAAATGGATGGCGGCCTCTTAACCGTTTATCAATTGGCGGCCGTTACCGTTTTTAGCCTCATCGGTGGCCTGGTTTTTGAGCCTTTGCCCAATTTGGCAAGCTATGATTTTTCGGTTTGGAGCGGCATTATTTATTGCGCCCTCTTCCCTACTGCTTTGGCCTATTTTGGTCAGGCCTATGTACAAAAAATTCTTGCGGTTACCCAGGTTTCGGTTTTATTAACTACCGAATCGATATTTGGGGCTTTATTTGGCTATCTATTTTTTGAAGAGCTTTTTACTACCCGTCAATTTGCCGGGGCGGCTATTCTTTTGCTGGCTATTTTAGGCAGCTTGGCTTATCCCTATTGGCGGCAGCAAAAAGAATTAAAAGCACTGGAGAAGTAAATGTATTATGTTTATATTTTAAAATGCCGCGACAATAGCCTTTATACCGGCAGCACCAATAATTGGCAAAAACGCCTGACCTGCCATAATAAAGGCGAGGCTGCTAAATATACTCGTGGTCGGCTGCCGGTTAGCATTATCTATCTGGAAGAATGTAGCGATAAAAGTGCTGCCTTAAAAAGAGAGGCGGCTATTAAAAAATTAAGCCGCCGCCAAAAAGAGCAATTAATTGCGGCAAACGCTGCTAATTTAATAACTTAGGAGCCATTATGGAACATTTACTATTTAGCATTAATGCTATTTTGCCGATTTTTATAGTAATTTTGATTGGCTTTATCCTAAAACAACGTGGCTTTATTAATGATGATTTTGTTAATAAGGCCTCTAAAATTGTTTTTAATGTAGCCTTGCCGGCGATGATGTTTCAGGAAATTGCCGCTAATCCCTTTAATCAAACTGTTGATTTAAAGTTAACCGCTTTTGTGCTGGTAGCCACTATCATATCGGTGCTGATTTTAAGCTATTTTAGCCCCCGCTATTTGCCCAAAACTGCCGATTATACCGCCTTTATCCAGGGCGCTTATCGCAGCAATTTTGCCTTAATCGGCCTGGCATTAATTAGCAATATCGGCGATGATGCCGCCGTTGCTAAAGCCGCCGCTGTTTTGGCGATTATTTTGCCGCTTTATAATATCTTGGCGGTGCTTATCTTAAGTAAAAACGGCGATGATCATAATCATCAACCGGCCAAAATTGCTAAAAAAATCCTGACCAATCCTTTGATAATAGCTGCCTTAGCAGGCATTCTATTTTCTTTTAGCGGCCATAGCCTACCCACCATTATTCATATTCCGCTTAATTACTTTAATGATTTGGCCATGCCTTTATCTTTGCTTACTTTGGGTGGATCTATCGATATCAAAAAAGGCAGCCAAAACCTTAAACCGGCTCTGTGCTGCTCTTTTTATCGTTTAATTATTTCCCCGGCTTTGGCCTTAAGCATGGGCTATTTGCTGGGGCTAAGGGGCGATCAACTGGCTATTGTGCTGATTGCCTTTGGCGCTCCTACGGCAATTTCCAGCTTTACTATGGCTTATCAAATGCAGGCCAATCATCATTTAGCCTCGGCTATTATTGTAATTAGCAGCATTTTATCGATTATTAGTCTGTTTTTATTTGTATTTATTTTGCGTTATTTAGGTTTAATTTAAGCTTGCTCAAAGCAATGCTTATTAAAATCATCAATAGCCATTGGCCGGGCATAATAATAACCTTGAATATACTCGCAACCAATTTTGCTTAAAAACTGTACCTGCTCTAAGGTTTCCACCCCTTCGGCTACTGTGGTCATGCCCAGCTTATGGGCTAAATCGATAACCGTTTCTACCACCAGGTTGCCTTTGGCCAAATCGGTAGCGCTAATAAAAAAGCTGCGATCCAGTTTAATAGTATCGATATCTAAGCTGCTTAATTGCCCCAAAGATGAATAACCCGAGCCAAAATCGTCCATCGATATCCTAAAGCCGCTATTATGCAATTGCTCAAACAAGCCGGTTAGGCTAATTTCGCTTTCTAAAATGGCGCTTTCGGTAATTTCG
This sequence comes from uncultured Peptococcaceae bacterium, assembly GCA_964372025.1. GTDB lineage: Bacteria > Bacillota > Dehalobacteriia > UBA4068 > UBA4068 > CAYJBP01. The sequence continues at coordinate 9,261 of CAYJPF010000051.1, forward strand.
ATTTCGATATATTTACGTGGCACTTGATAAGTATCGCAAATATATTCGATTTCGCTGATTAAATTGGGATTATCCAAATGCAAACGCGAAAAATTAATCGAAATCGGCACAATATCATAGCCTTTATCCAGCCAACTACGTAAAATTTGGCAGGTTTTTTCCAGCATATATTTATCGAGCTGAATAATAAAATGATTATGTTCAAAAATAGGTATAAAATCATTGGGGTAAATCATATTACCATCGGCTTCGCGCCAGCGAACTAAGGCCTCGGCGCCGCCTAAACTATTATCTGCCGCCTTATATTTGGGCTGCAAGTATACCAAAAATTCGTCATTATGCAGGGCTTTTTCCATTTTATTATTAATAGCCGTGGCATTAAGAACCTTTTGTCTAAGCTTATCATTATAATCGCTAATGGTATCCACCTTAGCGCTTTTAGCAGCACTATGAGCCATGCTTACCTTATTGATAATCTCGTTAACATCCCTTTCGTCCTGCTCGATAAAATAACGGCCATAACGAAAAGCAAAGTTAAAAGAGCCGGCAAAAGTAACCCGCGACCTAAACCTATATTCATATTCATGGCGAATTTCGGCCAAATTGCCTAAAAAATCGGCCTCGGAAAAAAGCAAAAATTCATCGGGCCCAATTCTGGCCTGCACAAAATTAGGAATAACCGAGGTACGCCCTACATCGGCAATAGTTCTGATAATGCGATTACCCACCTCAAAATCGAATAATTGATTAATGGCCTTAAAGTTGATAATATCCATCTTAACAATTACAAATCTTTGCTGGGGATTTTTTTGGATAATTTGCATAATATCCATTTTAAACTTGGTTAAATTGGGGATGCCGGTTAATTCATCATAATAAGCAATGCGCTCAATTTCCTTTTCGCTGCCATTACGCAATACAAAAATTACAAAAATCAAAACCGCAAAGGCGATAATCACAATAATATTAAAAATAGTCATACCATTAATAATGGCCGTGGAGCTTTCGGCTATCGCAGCTGTTGGTACAGTAACAAATAATGACCAATTATTGATATCTAAATGGCTAAATTCGGCAATATATTGTTCGCCCTCCACATCATAATGCAGGCCGCCATCATTACCTTGCCAAATTTGTTCGGTTAGCTCGCGATAGGAAAAATCATCATCAAATTGGCCATTAGCCAAAATCGAAAATAAATTATCATGATTAGCAAAAACATCCTGATCATTACAAGCAATTATTTGGCCATTTTGATTGATGATATAGCTGGTAGCAGCATTATCAAAAATAGGTAATAAAACCTGATTAAGATATTCGGCAGAATACTGAGCCAAAACCGCCCCTACAATTACTCCATTTTCATAAATTGGCACACCAATTACAATGCCATTAACATGCTGTTTAGGCAAAAGCATCGGATCGGTAATAATACTGCTACCATCCAAAATCAGTTGAAAAAACTGATATCCGGCAAAACGCAAAATATCAAAATCGGAGGTAAAACCAATACCATCCTCACCAACAATTATTAAATTTTCGAAATTATGAACATTTTCCTGCGAGTAAATAAAATTGGATATATCGGTTTCATCATTGCCAAAAAGCACGGCAGTATGGGCAATACTTTCGAGCAAGGTAGTTTGCTTGGATAATTCTGCATCCCAGGTAGCCTTTTGCTGGAGCATCATTTCCTGCATTACGCTTACCGTGGAAGTTTCCAAGCGTGTGCTAATCGATTTACTGTATTGCAACATCCCAATTGCAATAGCAATTAACATTATAAAACCCAGGAAGATAATTAGGATATTTTGATGACGTCTAATCATAAAATCCTCTTCACATAATATGTTATTTTACTTGCATTACATTGTAACATATTTATGCTATATAATTCAATCTTTTTTGCAAATTTAGCATATCAAATTTGCAAAAAAGTGGCCTATTAGTAAAATTTGCACTTTACAGCAGGTAATTTAGCCCCAACTTAAGAATATAATTATTAAAAGGAGGGCTAATAGCTTGAAAGACAAATCGCCAAAAAAGAATAATTTATACCAAGCAACTACTAATATCAACCACGATTTGGCTGATAAAATTATTGCCGCTTCTGATTCAGAATATCTAAAGTGGTGCGAGCAGGCCAATATTGTGCCTAGCCATAGCCGAGCTAAACCGGCTATTACACCAAAGGCGCCCTTGGCCGATAATATTTTGGCCTCGATTGATATAGCAGCAATTTTGCATGAGCTGCGCAATCCCTTGGCGGCAATTTCGGCGCATGTACAGGTATTAGAGGCCAAAGCATTAAGCCTAGATGCCGATTTGGCCAAAAATTTTAGCCATATCCATGATGGCATTAATCATATGAGCCGCTTAATGGAGCAGTTTAGGCATTTATCGCGTTTAGCGCCGGCCGATTTGCAAAGAGTTAATTTGCCGGATATTGTCGAGGAAATTTTAATGCTTTTGCAAAGCATAGCCCTGATCAGAAATATTAGCCTAAAAACAGATATCTGTACCGAGCAAGCATATTGCCTGCTAGACGAAAGCCAAATTCGCCGCTTGATTACCAATTTATTTATCAATGCTTGCGATGCCTGCGCTTTTAGAGAGCAACCATTAATCGAAATTAGCCTAAAAAAGGTTGATCAGCAAGCTATTTTGGCAATTAGCGATAATGGCCGGGGTATTGATGCTGATAATTTAAAAAATATTTGGCAGCCCTTTTTTACCACCAAAAATAGCGGCACCGGCCTTGGTCTTTGTGCTTGTACCGATATAGCTAATGAGCATAATGGCCAGCTAAAGCTTGATAATAACCCTGGTTTTGGCTGCACATTTAGCCTAATTATTCCTTTATCGCATAATACCCTGGAGGACTTGCTGGATATACTTATGGAGTAAAAAATTACTAAAATTTAATAAATATCATAAAAATAGTATATAAATGCTAGATTTTTTTTTGATATGTGATATAATAATCATTGAATGATTATATAAGACTAAAATACGGGAGATTGAAATGGCAGAAATTATTACATTGCAAAATATTTGCCAAAAAAAGCAAAGGGCAAAAGGCTTGCATAATATCAGTTTAACCATTGAAGAAGGGGAAATTTTTGGCTTAGTTGGCGCTAAGCAATCGGGCAAAACGGCTTTAATGCGCATTTTGCTGGATATGGCCAAGCCCGAAAGCGGCAAGGCCACAATTTTTGGCTTAGATGCCCAAAAGCATAGCAGTAAAATTAGGCAAAAGGTAGGCTTTGTGCCCAGCAAAATGGCCTTTTACGAGGATATGCGCGTAAAGGAATTTTTAAATTATAATGCCTCTTTTTACAAAGCTAATTGCAGCAAAAGAATTAGCGAATTATGCGATTATTTTATGATCGACCCCAAAGTTAGAATTGAAGATTTAACCGATAGCGGCAAAAAGCTTTTGGCTATTATCCAGGCCTTTAGCCATAATCCGCAAATTGCTTTTTTGGACGAGCCCAGCCAAAACCTAGAGCCGGTATTTCAGCATCGGCTATATGAGTTTTTAAAAGAGGAGCATAAAAAAGGTGATTTAACCTTAATTATAGCCTCGGGCTTTTTTGGCGAGGTGCAAAGGCTTTGCCATCGCTTAGCCTTATTAAGAAAAGGGCAATTAATCGATACTCGGGATATTTCCTATCTACGGGAAAATACCTTTATTAAGGTGCGGGCCGTATGCTCGCAGCCAATCGAAACTTTAGCTTTAGCCGGTGTTACCGATTTATATTTAACGGAAGATAATTTGGAATTTTTATACCGAGGCAATGTGCAGCAATTATTAACAGTTTTAGCCACCCTACCCTTGCATAGCCTATTTTTAGAAGACCCGCCCGCCGAAGATATTTTTTACTATTACTATAGCAAGGAATAAATTATTAACTTATATTTACGCACTTATAACCGAAGGAGATTTTTATGCAGATTTTTATCAAAGAGATTAAATATAATATTCGTACTGCCTTTAATTATTTACTGGCCTCGGTAATTTTGCTGGCCATAGGCGGTGTAGTTTTTCGTTATTTAATCTTAAACAATACCAATATCAGCGAATTATTTTATATAGTGCCTGATGCTTTAGCCTTATTATTAGGCTTTAATTTAAACGAAGGCCTAGCCAGTGCCGAGGGCTTTTTAAGCTCGCTTTTGCTATTACCGATGTATATCCTAACTTTTTTAGCAGGCATTTTAGGTGTTCATATTATCAACCGCGAAAAACAATCCCATACGGTAAGTTTTATTTACAGCCGTCCTTTGCCGCGCTATATGGTTTTGGTTTATAAAATTGCGGCTGCCTTTATTATTTGCTTGGCCTTAACTTTAATTAGCTATTTGCCTTTGGGCTTATTATTCGAGCCGGCCATTATTAATGCTTATGCAGCTAATTTTATTTTTAGCAATATTCTTTTGCAATTATTATTTTTTAGCATTGGCGTATTAATTGCCACCGCCTTTAAAAACGCCTATAATAGCAGCCTATATATAGGATGGTTAATGTTAATTTTGATAGCTTTATCGCGCCTACTGGCCATGCTAAGCATAGAAGGCGGCCTGCTTATTCTATCGCCCTTTAGCTATTTTATCCCGGAAGCCTATATTTTAGGCGATGGTAATGGCGCTATAGGATATGTACTAACCATCATTGGCATAGCAGCATGTTTGGCCGGCAGCTTTTTGCTAACTATTAAAAGAGATCTTCCTGAGGTGGAGTAGATAAAAGGTTTTGTAAAAAACAAAGGGGCTGTCGCATCGACAGCCCCTTTAAATATATATAACCTGCTAAGTTATTATTGATATATTATTTACTCATGCTCTGCTTTCATTTCCTCCAAAGCGGATTCTAAAGTTTCCTCTTCGGCGGCAAATGTTTTTTTGCGAATACCCAGCAATAGCTTGAATATACCCAACATCATCAAAAACTCGATAATCAAAATCGGGAAGCCGGATAAGGCCATAACAACCTTCGTACCATCAACACCACCGTTTACAATAAAGATAAACGATACTAAACCAATAATCAAACCCCAGAATATTTTAATGCCGGAAGGAGCTTCCTTAACATTAACACTATTCTTAAGCGACATCAAAGACATGGTTGAAGTTAAAGAGTCGGCCATTGTAGTAAATGACAATGCCACGGTTAAAATAAATATTGGCTGCAAAATCGAGCCTAAAGGCAAGAACTCGAAGATTTTCATCGTTAAGCTCTCCATACCTTCGGTTTTAAGGAAGCCATATAAATCATAAGCACCGCTTAATTGCAAATCAATAACAAAGCCACCAAAGGCGCCAAACCAAATTACACCGAATAAGGCCGGTAAAATCATATTGATAAGTAAGAATTCACGCACGGTACGACCATAGCTAATCCGGGCTAGGAATAAACCGATAACCGGGGCAAAAGCCAGCCAGTCGGCCAAGAAATACATATCCCACCAAGCCGGCCAATCATCGGTATTGCCGGGCGAGGTAAACATCGATAATTCCACAATATTATTAACATAAGAACCAAAAGTTTGGGTGGTAAGATCGAAAATATAACGGGTAGGGCCAAAGATAATTACCATCAAAAGGAAGGCAATAAAAATCCAGGCATTTTTATCGCTTAAAAATCTAATACCTCTATTCAAACCGCTTAAGCTGGATATAGTATAAGCGGCAATAATTATTAAAGAAATAGCAGCCCAAACAATCGGCCCGGAAGTTAAACCAAAGGAAAACTCTAAGCCCTTAGCAATTTGCAAAACACCGCCACCTAAAGCACCGGCCACACCACCTACAATAGCAATTAAGGTAATGGTATCGATAATGCCACTTACTTTAGGAGTAAGAGCTTTTTTACCTAAAAGCGGTACTAAGCCCGAGCTAACTGTCATCGGTTTATTTAGGTTATAAACCGCATAAGCAATGGCCAAACCGCAAATGGCATAAAGCGCATAAGGGGTAAAGCTCCAATGCAAATATGATTTTTGCATCGCAAAGTTAATAGCCTCCATGCTACCGGGCTCGGCAGCAATATTTTGAGGAATTTCGAAAGTAAATTGCAAAGGTTCAACCGCACCATAGAACACAACACCTGTACCAATACCGGCACAAAGAGCAATGGCCCAATAATTCCAGGTGCTAAGTTCGGGCTTGGCATTTTTACCGCCAAAACGCACATTACCTAATTTGGTAAAAGATACGGCTAAAGCAAAGAATAAAAAGATTAAACAACCAATATTAAGGGTAAAGCCGGCATTTCTCATTACAGCTAAGAATAATCCCCATAGGGTATCGATAAATAATTGCTGATTAATAAAGCCGATGATAATAAATATTCCGAATAAAATAATTGGCGCAGCAATAACCGCAACACGATAATTTTTTAACATTTCAATTACTCCTCCTTAAAATTCTAATTTGCCAATTGCTTCCTCTACTATATCCAAGAAAAACCCTTCGCAGATTTTAGCGGCAACATCTTCCATATATTCACTAAAATTGCAATCTGCTTCAAAATAGGGAATTATTTCTTGTGATTTTTCGGCAAGCAAGCGAGCTATAGCTGATAAATCCTCCTTCCTATGGAATTGATAGCTTTGCATAGATGTGATAATTTCGATAGCAGGTATATATTTAAATAATTGAGCACTTTCATAAGCCTTTAAGGCGGCATTATAGCCCATACTTACATAATCTTCCTGGAAGGCGCAGGTAGGTATCGAATCCACGGTAGCAGGGTGGCTTTTAATCCGCATTTCGGCCACGATGCCGGCCGCGGTATATTGGCACATCATCATGCCATTATTTACCCCTACATTTTTGATTAAAAAGCCGGGCAAGCCACTTACATGGCGGTTAAGCAAGCGATCTATTCTTCTTTCGGTCATCTTAGCTATATTTACCGCTGCCACAGCTGCCATATCGGCTGCATAACCAATATAAGTGCCATCACAATTGCAGCCCATCAAAACTTCTTCAATATTATCCTCAAAAACAACAACCGGATTATCTACGGTAGAGTTAAGCTCTATATTAAGACGCTCGGCAGCCATATTCAAGGCTTCCTTAACACTGCCATGAACTTGCGGTATGCATCTAATCGAAAGCGATTCCTGCACCTTTTTGCTGCCTTCTTTAATCATAATCTGGCTATCGCTAAGCATTCTGCGCAGATTATTGGCTGTTTTAAGCTGGCCGGCATGTGGTCTGATACCAATCAAGCGTGGATCATAAGCCATCAAAGGCGAAGCTAAGGCCTCAATTGATAAGGCGGCCGAGATATCGGCTGTTTTGCTAATCATAATAAAATCATAAACAGCTAAAGAGCTTAAAGCGGTAACCGAAGTTGTACCCGAAGTTAAGCATAAGCCTTCTTTAGGACGGGGCATCATAGTGGGGATATTATGCTTAGCTAAAACCTCGGCGGCCGGCCTAAACTGACCTTGATCATAAAGTTTACCTTCGCCCATAAAAGTAAGGGCAATATGCGCTTCGGCATTTAAGTAACCTACCGAGCCATGTTGGGGCACATAAGGATAAAGCCCCTTATTTAAAAAGGTGCGTACCAATTCCATAGTATCTAAATGAATACCACTATTACCCATGCCCAATTGTGCCAGCATTACAAACATCATAGCCCGCACAGCTTCCTCATTAAAGGGCTCCCCTACTGTGCAAGCACTGGCTCTAATGCAGTTTACCTGCAATAATACCATATCCTCATCAGAGATAATCGTATGCACATTATCGCCATAGCCGGTATTGGTGCCATAAAAAGGTCTTTTGGTTTGAATAAAGCTATCTACGATTCTACGGCCATTATTAACCCGCTGCCGATAGCAGTCATCAAATTCCACCTGATATTTATAGCGGGCAACATGAGCTACATCAATATAGGTTGTTGGCGTAGAGCCTAGAACTACTTTTTGGTTAGCATTAGACATAATTTCACTCCTTTTACTATATTTAAGCGTATTATAGCATTTTCATCGTCGATTTTATGTCGATTTAACTCATTTAAGCAGATTTATCCGCCAAAGCAACTCATATTCAGATAATTCATGCTATAATATTGACAATAAACAAAGATTTCCCCAAAGCGAACTTTATCTGAATTTAAGCTGATATTTCAATAAAAACCTTCCCATAGCTAATTATTTGTGTTATAATGGGGAAGTTGCAAAAAAATCAATAAAATTTAACTTAATTTTTACTATGAAAGGATGAACTATTGTGAAAAAATTATTGGCAATTGCCCTGGTATTGATGCTGGCTTTAAGCTTGGCAGCCTGCGCTGATACCGGCGAGATGAGCGAGGAAACTCAGGAGTTTTTGGGGGATAACGAGGTTATCGGTTCGGTAAACGGGGTTGATTTATACCGTTATCAATATGATCATTATCTTAGCCGCATTTTAAGCGATTATTATACTAATTATTATGAAACCTTGCTAGCTTATCAAGGCATTGATATGTTAGATGGCGAGAGCGAAGCTACTCAGCAATTCTTGGCTGATATGGAGCTTTATGCTTGGGAGAATGTTGTTCAAAACGAAGTTTTGCAGCAAATGGCCGTTGAGGATTATGGTATCACCTTAGACCCTACCTATTTAAGCAATTTATTAACTCAAGGTTTTAATTTTGATTTTATGATTAACCGTTATATTGTTGATTTATATCCGTTAATGGAAGCTGAAGCTTTGGCTGCAAAAGAGGTATCCGAAGCGGATATTCAGGCAACATATGATGCTGATCCTACCTATTGGGATAGCCGCAGGGTTGCGCATATTATTATTGCGGTAGATGCTACTGCAGATCAAGCGACTAAGGATGCAGCTTATGCCCAAGTTACCGATTTAATTGCCCAATTGGATGCCGGTGCTGATTTTGCAACATTAGCCCAAGAGAATTCTCAAGATGGATCGGCCGCTGCCGGTGGCGAGATGGAGCTTTATTTTAACATTAATGGTGATGGTATTAGCGAGGCAGTGCCTTTTGATCCGCTATTTGCTGCCGCAGCCTTTGAGTTGGCCGAAGTTGGCGATTATAGTGCTACTCCGGTAGAAACCTCTTTTGGTTATCATATTATTAAGCTTAGCGATGTTAAAGAGGGCTATGATGGTGCTAAGGAGTATATCCAAGCCGGTTTACAGCAGTTAACCGATGAGGAATTGACCATGTATTTCCAAACTCAGATTGAGGCAAAAATGGAAGCTTCGGATATTGTGCGCACCTTAGAGTTTGATTATTATGTTGAGCCTGTTGAAGGTGAAGAAGCGACTGATGATGCTGCAGCCACTGAAGATGAGGCCGCTGCTGAAGATGAGGCCGCTGCTGAAGATGAGGCCGCTACTGA
>CAYJPF010000052.1:0-18584 GCA_964372025.1 uncultured Peptococcaceae bacterium
CACCTGGAAAATACAAAATACCGCTCCAACTACATTTGCTAGTTTAATAAGTTTTCTTATTCGCTAGCTGCTTTTGATACCTTGACTTGTCTTCGCTCGCTAGCCTTTTAGGGTATTTTACCCCGCCTTGCACCCCACATCGTAAGGGAAGCTGTTGCTGTATTTTGTGTGAAGCTCGTATCCCTGATGGCTTACGCTCCTCAAACATTACGGCCTTTATTTTGTATTTCCCAGACGGGCAAAAACCGCCCACCTGGAAAATACAAAATACCGCTCCAACTACATTTTACAGTTTAGTAAATTTGCTTACTCGCTAGTTGCTTTTGATATTTTGACTTATCTTCGCTCGCTAGCCTTTTAGGGTACTTTGCTTTGGTTTGGATTATATCGGTTTGGCTAGCTTTTTGGAAAAAACTTTTAGAATATTAAGAGGCTATCACAGTATTTGCGATAGCCTCTTGTTTAGCTTGCTTTTTAATTTTTTGCTGCCTCAATTAATAAATTAATAATCTTTAGCTGATTAGCATTTTGAGCAGCCATCATTTCCGGATGCCATTGTATTCCCAGCAAAAAACGACTATCTTTCCCTGCTAACTCCACTGCTTCCACAATGCCGGCTGCCGATTTAACAACTGCCTTTAAATCGGGAGCAACCTCCTTTATTGCCTGATGATGAAAAGAATTTACCCCGGCACTTCTACCCAAAATAGGATAAAGTATACTATCCTCATCAATAATTACATTATGAGCAGCCAGCTCCCGCGGAAACATAAATAATGAATGGCTTTCCGAATAATTGGCAGGTATATGCTGCTCTAAACTACCGCCCAAAGCCACATTAATTACTTGAGCACCACGGCAAATCCCCAAAATAGGCAATTTTAACTGCTCAAATGCCTTTTTAAATAATTGCAACTCGGTAATATCTCGCTTGGGGCTTATCCCTCCCAAATCCGAATGAGGATGCTCCTGATATAAACTAGGATCAAGATCATTACCGCCGGAAAGCAATAGCCCATCAATCAAATCCAAGACCGCTAAAGCAGGCTCGGGATCATCTAAAGCCGGGATTAAAAGCGGAATACCGCCGGCTGAAATCACCGATGTTATATAATCATCGGCCAAAAGCTGCCATTGCTGCCCGCGTGCACCAATACCTTCCCGACAAGGGGTTTGATCATCATAAGTATAGTTACAGGTAATGCCGATAATTGGTTTTTTCATAAAAGTCACTCCCGGTATAATAATTAATCCTATTCAGGCTGGCTATAGCAGGGGTTAGCTATTTTTCTGGTGCGATCCAAAATATCCACGCCTTGCTGTTTTAGCCAATAAGGTATATCAAAATAGCACCAGTTTTCGGATATTTTGCCATCTTTAATATAGTAAATATCAATATCCGGACGCAAATGCACCGCACCTGCACCACCCGGTAAGCCCAACCAACCGCCTAAAGGCCGCACATTCATGCCACCAATAAAGCAAACAAAATCACCTTCGGCAAAATAACCTACTTTGCCACGCTCGTCGCGGCTTTTATCGGCCAAATTATGCCTAAAGGGCTTTTGATGCTGCTCCTGATAACGCGGGATAGTATAACTAGCACCCACACCACAAGGCCCATACCAAATCATATCTTCAGTCCAGGACTTGCGCAGCATTTCCGGAGGGGTTTCAAATCCGGAATTAATCGAATATAAATCTTGTATCATATCTTCAACTATTTGTTTCGAGATAGCAGCCTTTTCATAAGGAGCATCTTCAAAGAGCAATCCATTATGATCTTTAGGGCCGGGATAAATAAAATAGTGGCCGGTAGAGGGGGGCAGGGGATTAACACCGGCTTCAACCATAAAGGCTATTAAATCAACAATCATCCCACTATAGGTAATTTTGCCATCTTCAAAACAAGCCCATTCGGCATATTGCAAATGATGCATTTTACCGGTAGGACGAATGCCCAAAAATTCTTGATCAAATAAACCCATAAAATAACCCATGCTCATTACCCAGGTCTTTTGATCATCGGCAGTGCCGGCCATAAAAACATCCTGCCGCCGCTGCATGCAAGTTAAAGACTTTTTTAAAGGCTGCCAAAACTGCTCGGCCACATCTTTTGTGCCTTTTAACTCCATAAATGGATAAACGCCTTCCCAGGTATAATCGGCTGCCACAAATTCATCTAAAACCTGCTGTACCTGTTGATAGCTGCACTTTTCCATTTTTTCCATATAAGCGCGCATCAATTTTTTTTCAGCTTGATAGGATTTCATACTGGTTTACTCCTTAAATAATATTTTTAATTATCATGCTAATTATTTAGCATGATAAAATGTATACTTAAAGTTATATAATAAAAATGTAATTTAAATAGGAATTAATTTTTCAATATAATAGCTGGATAATTTATAAAAAGGAAATATCTATATCAAATAATTGGCCTGGATCTAAAAGTTGATTATGCCCAAAATTCACCTGATAAAGCCTGCTTAAATAGCTAATATGCCTAAACTTAGTTAATACTTGATATAAGCGATTATCGGCACTTAAACCTATCATAAGCAATTTGGCATCTTGATAATTTGCACAAATTGTCTGCCAAAAATAGCTTAATTCTTCATTAGTAGCTTGTGGCTCAAAATAAATAGCCGCAGCTGCCAAATCCAGTACCTGATTTGGTTTAGGAAAGCCCGGATAACCGCAAAGCTCGGTAGGCAAATAAGGCAAAGCCCGATAAAGCCCACGATACCCTTTAATTAAATACTGCTTGCCGGTATTTAGCTTATAGATTGTAGCGCAAGCAATTAATTTATCTTGACGATATAGTCCGCAATACTGGGCATTTTGTAAATGATTTTGGCTAAGCGAAGCCGGGGCAAATTGATGCTTGATAACTTTATTTTGATAAAAGTGATTAGTAATTTGCTTGCTAGTAAATTTCACCTTTAGATATGGATTATCCTTTATTTTTTTACCACATTTAAAGATTAAACTATAATAATTCCCTAAAAAATGATAATGCGGCATATTTTTACGCCGTTTTTCTAGCATTTTTCTTACATATAAGTTATCGTCCAAAATAGTAGTATAATAGTAAATATTTGGCTCATCAACAGCCGCAAAAATCCATTGATAGGCTTGAATAATGCCCAAAAATTGCTTTTGATAATCGGCTGCCAATTTTAGCGAATTTAAATAGCCAACTTGGCCAATTTTGCCATTAATATAGCCTTGGCGAATAAGCACAATACCAATGCCTATCAAGCGATTATTAGCCCAGCTATCGCGTACGATTAAGCAAATAAGCCGATCGGCCTCAAGCTCTAAGCTGCTTAGCGGTTGATTGCCTCGTAAAATTTGCAAGCAAATTTTGCCATCAAAATTCTGCTCGGCAAAAAGGGCGGCAATATCCGGATTATCTGCCGCTTTAGCTTCGCTAAATAGATAACGATCCCTAAATTTACTTGGGCAATTCATCTAAGTTTTCTCCAATCGGAATCGCCATTTTTTGCTCAACTTCCTCACCAATTCTTAAGTTCATCCCCCAAAATAAAGACCAAATGCCCAGGCTGGCATGGCTCATAGCTTGCAAGCCGCGAGGCAAAACATTATTAAGCTTAGAAAACTCTCGCCGTGCATTCAAGCAAGCCGCACTTAAATCTTCGGCACTAATTTTTTTAGGCTTAAAGGCCAGCTGGCCATAATGATAATCATCGGCAAGCCACCATTTATCATAAATAAGGCGCTGCTCATCCTTAAGCCGCTGATAAAGCCCGGTACCGGGAAAAGGTAATAGATGATTAAATGCCGCCGTATAAAATTTATGCTTTTCGGCAAAATTTAGGGCTGCCCAAACCGTATCCTCATCATCAAAATCATAACCGAAAATAAAAGTTGCATAAATGCCCAAACCTGCCTGATGAATACGTTCTACTAATTCATCACGACGGTTTAGGTCAACTTTTTTATGCATTTGTGCCAAATTTTGCTGGTTTAAGCTCTCAAAACCAATCAAAATTAGCTCGCAACCGCTATCTTTCATCATTTTAAGTAGTTTTGGGTCATTAGCCATGGCCAAAGTGCCCTGGCCGGCCCATTTAATACCGGCTTCTTTAAGTAAAGGAAGTAGTTCTAATAAGTGGTTTTTATCGGCCAATAAATTATCGTCCGCTAAAAAGTAATATTTGTGACGCTGAAGATTGATATCATTCATGATATCCGCAATAGGGCGCTTGTAGTAGCGACAATTATAATAAGCAGCAATGGCGCAAAACTCGCAATTATGGCAGCAACCGCGGCCGGTTTCCACCAAGGAAACAGGCAAGTATTTTTTACCTTGATAAATTGAATGGTCGGGCATGGTATTTGTATACAAAACCGAACCATTATAGCGTTTTTTTAATTTTTTTTGCTCAAAATCGCTTAAAAGCTGGGCTAAAACAGCCTCGGCATTGCCGCAAATGATGCTATCGGCATAAAATTCGGCCTCATTAGGCAATAAAGTTACATGATAGCCACCTAAAACAACTTTAACCCCCATTTGCCGATATTTAGCTGCAATCTGATAAGCACGCTTGGCGGTATAGGTTTCTACCGTTATTAATACTAAATCGGCCGGCTGTTGATAATCGATTAATTCAATTCTATCATCAAAAAAGCATACATTATGTTGCGCAGGAATTAATGATTTTATAACAGCAATAGTTAAGGGTTCCATTTTCCAGGTGTCAATATATTTTTGGCCGCTTTTTTTGCCAATTGCCGGCAAAATTAAGGTGATATTCATTTTATACCTCATCAGGAATGTCTGAGTTATCGCACATAATATTATCGTCAAAATAATCATACTTTAAGGCATAACGCTTATAGCCCCAATTAAGCGGCAAAGATAGCCAAGGGCTATGCCTAAAGGGGGCAAGGCGCTTAAAGATATTGTTGTTTTTATAAGTTTCCTTAAAGCAATGGGTAATTCCTGCCATCAATTGCTCTTCGCTCATTTTGGCCGGCTTAAAAACAATATGCTCTACATCATAAAGCGCCCAATTATGCTTGATTATACGCTTTTGGGCAGCTAAAGTAGCATAAAGTTCCGTTTTGGGAAAGGGTGTTAAAATGCTATAACGTGGCAAGTCAATCTTGGTTTTGGTAATCAATTCCAAAGTTTGATCAAAAACCGAAACATCTTCATCATCACCACCAAAGGCAAAACAGCCCTGCACCAGTATGCCCGAGGCATGTAGTTTATTCATCAACTCTTGATAATCCAAAAATTTATTGCTAACCTTGCGCATATAACTTTGGCTTTCATTAATAATTGATTCAAAGCCAATTAATAGCCCCTTACAGCCACTTTTGCGAAAAAGCTCGATTAGCTGATCATCCAAACCAATAGTTGAAGTAACCAGCCCCAGCCAATATTTCTTTAAGGGAATTAAGGCTTTAAAAAATAATTTTGCATATTCTAAATCTGCAATTAAATTGACATCCGGAAAGACAATTATTTTGCCCGGTAAATTGGCTATTTCATTAATAACTTCTGTAATTGGCCGCGGAAAAACACGCCGTCCAAAGGCAGCAGGGTAGGCGCAAAATGTGCAAGGATGAGCACAACCGCGGATAACTTCAGCAGTATTGGTTGTTATATAGCTGCGCTTTTTTAAAAGGTGGCGCATGGGCTCGGGCTTGGCGGCAATGCTATAATCTTCGTTTTGATAATAAAAAGGCTTTAAATTTTGGGCTGCAAAATCACGCACCATTTGGGGAAAAGTTTGTTCACTAAAGCCAACCATTACTGACGTTGCATGCAGTTTGGCCTCGGCTGGCATTAGGGAAGGGTGTACCCCACCTAAAACCACAGGAATTCCTCTTTTACGAAAATACTCGGCAAAGGCATAGCAGCGAGGAGCCGTGCCGGTTATGCAGGTTATGCCAATTAAATCGGCCTCCAAATCAAGGGGGATGGGGCCTACTGTTTCGTCAAAAATTTGCACCTCGATATTTAACTCGGATGGCATAAGCGCAGCTAAAGTGGTTAATGTTAAAGGGGCATATTGTAAAGTTTTGGCAAAGGAGCCATTATAACGATGCATGGCGCCGGCCGGGGCTAATAAGGCAATTCGCATAAATTTACCTCTGGGGGATCTTAGTTGTGATGAGTGGCAATAAAAGTGGCATTAATGTTAAATGTATTGATCCAGTTAGTTTCTAGGGATAAAAGTTCGGGTTTAATATCGCCTAGCTTGCGGCCTTTAGCCAGGTAAAAGTTAAGATATTCTTGATGATAATCACCCTCAATCAGGCAAATTTTAACTGGTTTTAATTGGCCTAAATTTCGGCATAATTGATAGTGATGGGCTGTTAATAATTGTTTTTCTAAATGATTTGCCAGTAAGTTATAATCGGCTTTTTGTGTCGTTTTTTGTTCAGCTAAAAATAAAATATAGCCATTATTTTGATAGGCAAATAATTTGAAACGATTGGTTAAATCATAACAATTTTGCTCATAATCCAGCTTAGATATTTGCTCTAAAACCTGGTATAAAAATAACTCATTTAATTTTTCGCCATGATAATCGGCTGTTTTATCGGTTTTGCCGCAAAACTTCAATAAGGGCAGCCCTTTTGTGGTTAAAGCGGCAACCAAAACACAATCATTAATGCGATAGCGATAAAAACCGCCACCCGTTGTAAAAATTATTTCATACTTATGATGCACTTTTAAATCTGTATATTTATATAACTTTTTTGTTTCAAGTTCCATAAATTCAAAAAAGTGGGATTTATAACTTAAAATTGAAAAACCGCTTTGTTGATAGGGCAGGCTAATAAATGCTTCGGTGGCCAAAATGCCCTTAGGCTGAAAATTAATTCCCGGCAATAAATTTTGTAATTGCTGATAGCTTTCTGCAGCTAAATGGTCTGCCCAACAACTAATCAAGCTAAGTTTAGGCCAGATAAAATTGAATTGCTCATTTTGTAAATAATTAGCAATTTGGCGGCTGCGTTTGATAGGAAGCTCTGCTAAAATGTTTTGCTTGTTTTGGATAATATAGTCAAGCAAAAGAAGCAAATAGCTTGGGTTCCATACAGAAATCAAGGCTAAATCATCACAATTTAATAAGGCTAAAGCTGTTTTTTTGTAAAATTGAATATTGTTGTCGCCAAATTCAATGTTTTTTGCACGAACAAATAGTAAATTTGTTAAAAATTGTTCTAATTTGCCAAAATAGGCGGTATCATCCTCAAAACCTATTGCAATACCACCTGTAGTATAGCTTTTGGGGATAGCGGGTGGTGTAATAGACCAATAGCTTTTACCATTCTTTAGCTGGGGATATGTTTTGTATAAATCATAAATCCAGGGCTTAATGCCGGCTAAAAATTGTTTTTTTAGGCTAGCGGTATAAGGGATTAGCTTATGGGCACCGCCCGAACCACCGGTTACTTCAAACATCAGGATATTTTCGGCAGTTAGAACATGGTTATGCCCCGCTGCCAGGCGTTCGATATAAGGCAAAAAATCTTGATAAGTGCTGATAGGTACATTTTCTCTATATTGGTCTATGTTCTTAATTCGGGCAAAATTATATTTTTTGCCATATTCGGTATCCTTATTTGCGGCCAAAATGGTCAATAATAATTGCTCTTGAAATTGTTCGATTTGGGGTAAGTCGGCCATGAATTTAAGAGCATCTGCTCTGTAAAAACCAGCTAAAAGGCTATTGGCTAGCTTAGTTATTAAGCCCATAGTAAGGCCACTTTATTTTGAACAAAATTTTCTTTTTTAAGGCTGCAAAGGCAAACCAAATCATGCCCATCGATATGGCCGGGGTTTTTAGCAGCAAAAAATGCAGTATGTTTATTGTTTAATTGACTTTTGCCGATATCAGCAATGCCTTGCTTTAATTTATCCTTAACACAACTATATTCAATAACCCCGGTTTTTGAGTTGAAATCTTTATGATAATTACGACCGAAAATATCTATTATATTTTGCAAATTTTGCGGTGTGTTTTCTTGATAATTTGGGTAAAATTTATTAAAAAATGTTGGTAGAATTTTATAAGTTTTATAGCCTTTGCAAATTATAAACCAATAAAATTCTTGATAATCACGGCTATATGCTTCAAAAAATCTTGCAAAAATTGAAAATAGTGGATGCCCGGTTTGCCAAAAATCTTTATGAACAATAGTATCCCCCGAAAAAACACCATTAACAAGTCGGTTATTTAATTTGATATTGATAATTTTTTGGGTGGAAAATCCCTGTATAATATGATTATCATCATATAAAACAATGCAAAAATCTTTATCGTCTAAATCATTGCTAAAATTTGACCAAGTAATATTGTCATAAAAAGTGTGCATTAACTGAAACATGCGTTTTTGCTCTGATTGTAATAATTCATTAATTGGGCAAATTTTGCCACTTAATGTAGACATTTTAGTACTCCTTTTTTGTATTGTTATCCAAGCCAAATTGCATCCCTTGCTTTTTATAAACTTCCTTTCTGAATAGGGGATTATAAAGCAAATAAGTTAATAGACGATATGGGCTGCGCATATTGGTTTTTAAATCCAAGGCTCGTAAAAAAATAGATTTTTTGCTATTAAAGCTGGCTCGACAAGCAAATGATACCTCGGTTAATTGCTCGGCGTTTAGTTTTTTTGGCTTAAAAGCAGCATAATTAAAGCGATATTCCGGATGTAGCCACCATTTGCCATCATAAAGTAAACGATTTTCGGCCTTCATCTGTTGATAAAGTGGCGTATTGGGGTATGGCATTAAAATATTGAAGGCGGCAAACGTAAACTTGTTATCAATAGCAAATTGGGCAGTTTGGGCAATTGAACTTGCCGTATCGCCATCATGGCCTACTGTAAAAGCGGCCCATGTTTGCAAGCCATAAGCTCTTAATTGAGCAATCTCTTTTTGGTAAAAATCATGGGCTTTTTGTGCGTTTGTTAACTTGTTCATATTATCTATGTTTTCGGCATTTAAGGACTCAAAGCCAATTACATGCCCTAGGCATCCGCTTTGCATCATCAACTCCATCAATTCTTTATCCTCAAGCATATCAATGCTAGCTTGGCTAACCCAATGGATTTTTAATGGAATCAAGGCTCTAAACAGGTCTTTAGCTTTTTCTCTATCTGCTACAATATTATCATCAACAAAAAACAGCAGCTTGCGGTTTTGGGCTTTAATTTCGTTAATCACCTCATTAACCGGTCTGCAAAAATGCTGGCCTTTAAAATAAGCGGTGGATGCACAAAAACTGCAGGCAAAACGGCAACCACGCGAAAATTGAATTAGACTAATTGGCAAATAACCCTTATTTAGGAATAAATCACGGCGGGGAATTATCCCCGGTTGTGGTGTAGCAGCAGCTTTACCATGATATATTTTTTTAAGACAGCCAAGACGGGCATCTTCAATCATATTTTGCCAAACAGTTTCGGCATCACCAATAATAATGCTATCTGCTACTGTAGCTGCTTCTTCGGGGATAAGCGTAATATGCATGCCGCCCATAATCACCGGAACGCCCTGTTTTTGATAAGCCTGGCAGATTTCATAGGCGCGTCGCGCGGTAAAAGTCTCGACGGTTATTGCCACTAAATCGGTTTTTTGATGATAAGGAATGGTCTCCATCCTGTCATCAAAGAGCTCAACTTCAATATCTTTAGGCGTAAGCGCAGCTAAAACGCCTAATTGTAAAGGCTCCATGCGGCCTTCATCGATATACATGCTATGGCCTTTACGGCCAATATTGGGCTTGATTAAGGTAAGTTTCATGGCTATTCTCCCAATAATGCGCCTTGTTTGCGCCTGATTTCTCTTGCGGAAATGATATTGATCATTAAAAAATAACTGTAGCGCATTAAGCCAAAGTTGCAAATAATAAATTGGCCGCGCTTAATTATAGATTTAAAACTATAGAAGCTGTACCTGGCCTTTTGACAGGAAAGTTGCAATTGCTCACCCGACATTTTGGCCGGCAAAAAAGCGGTATCACCATAATGATAATTGGGATTTAGCCACCAAATGCCATCATCAATTAAGCGGTTTTGTTGCTTTAAGCGCAGGTAAAGTGGTGTTTTTGGCAAGGGGATAAGTGGGTTAAAGTTGGCTACAGCTAAATTATTTAGGCAAGCAAAGTTTACTAATTCAGCTGCGGTAAGATGATCGTCCTGATCATAGCCAATAATAAATGTACCATAAACTAGGATTTTGTGAACATGTAAATTAGTGATTGCTTGTTGGTAATCTTCTATCAAAAGGTTAGCTTTTTTTGACATGTTTTCGAGGTTTTGTTTATTTAAAGACTCAAAGCCTATTAAAACACAAATACAGCCACTAGCAGCCATTAAGGCCAAGAGTTGAGTATTGAGGGCAATATCAAGACTGATTTGGCAGGCCCAACGTTTTTTTAGGGGTTTAAGCGCCAGAAAAAGCTGCTCGGCTTGAGTGGTATTGGTTAATAAATTATCATCGATAAAAAAGATGAATTTTTCCTTTTGGGCTGCTATCTCAGCTGTTATTTGCATAATATTTTTGCTGCGTATACGATTTGGGTACATAGTTTTTACACTGCAAAAGTCGCAAGCATATTTGCAGCCACGGGAAAATTGAACCAATCCTAGTGGTAAATAGCGGCACTGATATGGGCTTTTGTTTGAATTTGCCAAGCTAATCAAGGCAGCTTCATTGAGACGGCCATCATAAATAGACTTAACCTGGCCTTTTTGATAGTCGTTGATAAATTCAAGATAGGTGCTTTCGGCATCACCTAGTAGTAGGGTATCCCCATGTTCAGCTGCTTCTTCGGGGCAAATAGTGGGGTGGATTCCGGCTAAAACCATCAAATTTGTAGGTTTTTTGAATTTTGCACTTAAAAAATAGGCTCTTTTGGCAGAAAAAGTATCAAAAGAAAGGATAATTACTTCGCTTTCGATAAATTTTGGTAGCTTTTGTTTGCGATCATCAATAAATTCCACTATTGTATTGGCAGGTGTTAGCTGGGCAATAATTTCGAAAACCAGGGGCTTTAGGGCATCATGCGCTTTGCCTTCAAACATGGCCACTTTGATGATTGTAATTTTCATATTTTGTACCATAATGTATATTATTTGTTAAAGAAAATTGCTAATTATTATTGAACTTAAAGCCTATATTTGCGCCCAATAATATAGCTTTTTCGATAAAGGCACTGGTAGGCGCATTTTTGGCACGCTTTAAAACCCGTGGCCAGCTATATGTCTGCTTCCAAATAATATCGGCAAGCTCTTTTAGGCGTTGAGGGCTCATTTGCTTTGGCTGAAAAACAACCTCTTTTTGATTGTATTTTGACCAATCATAGCTGATAATGCGATCGCTTGCCGCTAACTCTTTAAATAATTGAGAGCCCGGTAGGGGAGTTAGAATGGCAAAACGTGCTAAATCAAGCTCTAAATAGTCTATTTTTTCGGGCAACTCTAGTAATTGTTCCTCTGTGTCGTGATCGAAGCCTAAAACAAAGCATCCATTCACCGAAAGATTATAATTATGCATTCTGCGAACAATTTCGCGGTATTTTGGGGTATGATGATAACGTTTATTTACTGTGATAAGACTATTTTCGGATAGGGATTCAAAACCAATTAAAACTCCTGTACAATTGCTATTTCTTGCTGCTTGTAATAATTGATCATCGAAAGCTGTATCGGCAGTTGCATTGGCTGCCCAGCGAATATTTAATTTAGCTAATTCGGCCATTAATTCCAAGGCATATGCTTTGGGCTTGAAAAAATTTGGGTCGAAAAAAATTAATTTATCAGTGTTTAAAGATTTAATTTCGGCCACAACTTGCTCGATAGGGCGGGGATTACTACGCCACATTTGGCTAATTGCACAAAACTGACAACGGTTATCACAGCCTCTATCTGCAATAATCGTAGGGATGGCCAGGCTTTTTGTTCTGCTTTGCAAATCTCTGCGCGGTATATTTATAGAATCTGCTTGGTAGTTTTGATCATCATATATATCCTTTGGCTTATTCATTAAAAAATCATCCAAAAATTTAGGTAACGAATTTTCGGCCGCGCCGATAATGATAGTATCGCCATGAAGCAATCCCTCTTGGGGTAGGGAGCTTACATGATAGCCACCTAAGAGTAAATATGCACCTTGTTGTTTAAACTTTTGACAGTGTTTATAAGCCTGTGCAGAAGATGCCGTATCAAAAGATAGACCTACTATGTCGTATTTTTCTTTAGTGTAGTCAACCGTTTGGCACATTTCGTCAATAAGGGTAATTTGGGCATTTAAATGTTTTGGGATAAGGGAGGCCAGGGTGGGCAAGGTTAGTGAAGGGTAGCTTAATAATTTGCTAAAACTGCCCCTGTAGCCGGTATCATGCGGATTCCATACATGAATGAAGAGGATTTTCATTTAGCCCTCCATCGATAAAATATGTCATAAAACTACATATATTTATTATAACAAAATTTTGTAATAAAAGCAATTTATTATTAATAAAATCGATAATTTGTTTAAATTCGGGCAAGGCTGTAAATAGAGGAAAAGCCTAAATTTAAGCGAAAATTTAAACTATAAAGAATTTAATTATGGAGATAATATGGCTAAGCAGCATGCTTTACTTAAACAGGTTATGGCTTTTATCAATCAAAATGATATAATATTGGCGCAACGTCATGTTGTAGCTGCTGTTTCGGCTGGACGAGATTCGGTAGTGATGCTGGATATTTTGGCTAAACTTAGTAGCAACTTGGACTTTGATTTGGCTATTGCTCACTTTGATCATAAGCTAAGAGCCGAAAGTGCTGCCGAGCAGGATTTTGTTGCCGATTTGGCAGTAAAATACGGCTTGCCTTTTTTTGCGGGAAATGCTGATATTATGGCCTTAAGCTGCGGAAAGAATATTGAAGCCTGCGCCAGGGAGCAGCGCTATTTGTTTTTGCAAAAAGTGGCAGCCGAGTTTGGTCAGGCCTTGATTGCTACTGCCCATCATGCCCATGACCAGGCCGAGACAGTTTTGCTACATCTATTACGAGGTGCGGGATTGGAGGGCTTAGCTGCTATTTCGCCTAATGAGAAAGGCCTAATTAGGCCTTTATTAAATATTAACCCACAACAAATTGAAGAATATCGTGTGGCGCATGATTTGCAGTTTTGTCAAGATTTGTCCAATTTTGATGACGGTTTTACGCGCAATCATTTGCGTTTAAAAACTATGCCTATTTTAACAGAATATAATCCTCAATTAGTTAAAAGTTTAAATACCTTAGCCGATATTTGCCGAATTGATAATCAATGCTTAAATCGTCAGGCAGAGCTGCTGTTTAAACAATATTATCAATCAGATCAGAGTGTTTTGTCGAGAAAAGATTGGCATATTATTGATCCGGCTTTGCAGTATAGATTGATTCGTCGTTTTTTTCAGGAAGAGGCGCAAACGAACAGCACTCTTAGCTATCAGCAAACCATGGCAATTGCTAATCTTAAGGAGGAGCAAATGGCAAACTGCCCGCTAGGCTATAAGATTTGGCGTCGTGGGGATTTTTGCTTTGGGCGCAAAATGCCGCCTTTGCCTAAATTTGATCAGACAATTTGCCCGGTTTTTGATGGTAATTGGCATAATTTAGCCGATTGGGGCTGGCGCTATCGAGCGCGGCCGGTTGAAGATTATCGAGAAGCTTTAACTAAAAATCAATATATTATTCCTGCTATATGGCAAAGTAAGTTGAGTTTTCGTACTCGTAAAGATGGTGATAGTATTTTGGCCTTGCCGGGGTTTAAGGCATTAAAAGTTAAAGATATTTTTATAAAAGCGCATATAGAGCCATCTAAACGTAATAGCTGGCCTTTGATTTTGCATAACAATGATATTATCGGTTTGCCTATAATTTACCCACCAAAATTGCCGCAAATTAGTAGCGGAATTTTGATTGAGCTTGATTTTTTGGCATAAATATGCTATAATATAGTTTGATGCTGTATGATTTGGAGGGCAAAAATGGAAAAAAATAAAACTTGGTCTAAGCAAAAAAAGATTACTATTGCTGCTATTAGTGTGCTGGGTTTATTAATGCTAACTTGGTGCACAATGCTTTATAATGATTATGATTTAGTGATTAATCGTTATGCTAAGCCGGCCTTTTGTATAAATTTTGATCAGGCTTATCAGGAGTATCGGGCGCTTACCAATGCCACCAGCGAGGAATATGATCGCAAAATTGAAGAGCGCTATTTGATGGATTATGGCTATTTTGAGGGTTTGGGTTATAGTGTGGAATTATCGGGTGCTTTTTTTCCTTTTGATCCGGAAAATGTTAAGCCCGAATATAATTATGATACCGGTGAATTGTTAAATCCTTTTCCGGGGGTTTTGCAGGCTCGTTTTTATATTTTGGGTAGGGAAGTGGCTACCGTAAATAGAGAATACCCGGAGGATGCAAACCGTTCGCAAGAGTGGGTTTTACAGGACATTTTTTCCTAAACTGAATAATATATCGGGAGCTTAAATATGAATTATCGAATTTTACCTAAAATAGATAAATTGCTGCTGGCTTTAACCGAAAAATTCCCCGCTGCCCAGGCGCTGTTATTAAAAAATGCTGCTCGGGAAACGGTGGATTTTTTACGTTTGGAAATTGCTGCGGGGCATTTAAATAATTTGGATGAAGGCCAATTATTTGATCATGCCTTAGTAATTTCTTCGGAAAAATATATGTCTAAAAATACCCCTAATTTGAGGCGTGTTATTAATGCTAGCGGTATTGTTTTGCATACTAATTTGGGGCGCTCTGTTTTAGCAGATGAAGCAGTAAAAGCTATTAATGAAATTGCTGCTAATTATTCTAATTTAGAATTATCTTTGGATACAGGCAAGCGTAGCAGCCGTTATGACCATGTGCGAGAATTGATTTGCCTTTTAACCGGGGCGGAGGATGCTTTGGTTGTTAATAATAATGCAGCTGCTGTAATGCTGATGCTGGATAGCTTAGCTAAAGGTGGCGAGGCTATTGTATCGCGCGGGGAACTTGTAGAAATAGGTGGGGCTTTTCGGGTACCTGATATTATGAGCCGCACCGGGGTTGCCCTTAGAGAAATCGGCTGTACCAATAAAACTCATTTGGCCGATTATCAGGCTGCGCTTAATGAGCAGACCAAGGTTTTGCTTAAGGTGCATCCCAGCAATTATAAGATGATTGGTTTTACGGCCGAGGTGGATTTGGCCGATTTGGCGCAGCTTGCCCGGCAAGCGCAATTGCCATTATTATATGATTTGGGTGGTGGCTGCCTATATCCTCTAGCTGAGCAGGGGATTGGCCATGAGCCAATGATAGGGCAAATCCTTAAAAGCGGCGTTGATATTGTTTGCTTTAGCGGTGATAAGCTTTTGGGTGGGCCGCAGGCCGGGATAATTATTGGCCGTAAGGATTTAATTGCTAAAATGAAGGCTAACCATTTAACCAGGGCTTTAAGGGTAGATAAATTTACTTTGGCCGCTTTAGAGGCCACTTTGCGCCTATATTTGGATATGGATTTGGCTGCTAAAAAAATACCCACCTTGGCCATGCTTTTAGCCAAGCCTGCTGATTTGGAAATTAAAGCGCAACAAATAGTAGGCTTTTTGTCCGACTTATCTGCGATAGAATTAGCTATCGAAAGCGGTTTTAGCGAAGTAGGCGGTGGCAGTTTGCCCGGCGAAACTTTGGCGACAGTTTTGCTTACTATCAAGCCTAAGCAATTAAAAATCGAAGATTTTGTAGCCAAATTAAGGCGTGCCGAGCCGGCCGTCTTAGCCTATATTCGCGATGATAAGGCAGTTTTTGATTTAAGGACGATAAATCAGGCTGATTTAGCCGAATTAGCTACCATTATTAAGCAATCTATAAAATAAACAATCTGTAAAATAGAATATCAAAGACCACTAAGAGGTAGATATGGAACATATAATTGTGGGCACTGCCGGCCATGTAGACCATGGTAAAACCGAGCTAACTCTTGCTTTAACCGGCATCAATACCGATCGTTTGCCCGAGGAAAAAAAGCGAGGCATGACCATTGAATTGGGTTTTGTGCCTTTAATTTTAGATGATGGTCGCCGTTTGGGCTTAATTGATGTGCCCGGGCATGAGCGTTTTGTTAAAAATATGTTGGCCGGGGCTGCCGGTATCGATATGTTTATGCTGATTATCGCCGCTGATGAAGGAATTATGCCACAAACGGTGGAGCATTTACATATTTTGCATCTTTTGGGTATCGAAAAGGGGCTAATCGTGATCACTAAAAAGGATTTGGTTGATCAGGAATGGCTATCTTTAATAGAAGAAGAAATTAGCGATTTGCTGAAGGATACTACTTTGGCTAAGGCGCCGATGAGGGCGGTTTCGGCCTTAACCGGCGAGGGAATTGCCGAATTAAAGGCCGAGCTAGCTGCCATTGCTGCCCAGGTTAAGCCTAAAACTCGCAGTGGCCATTTTCGCTTGCCTATCGACCGTGTTTTTAGCAAAACCGGTTTTGGCACGGTTATTACCGGCACGCTATGGCAAGGCAAAATTGCCATTGGCGACGAGATTGATATTTGGCCAGGTGGCGAAAAGGCCAGAGTACGTGGCTTGCAAGTGCATGGATCTAAGGTCGATGCCGCTTTTGCCGGCCAAAGGACGGCTGTTAATGTGGCCGGCCAAGGGGTGGAGGATTTGCCCAAGGGCGGCTGGTTAGCGCATCCTAATTTGTTGCAGGAAACCTATCGTTTGGATATTGAATTGAGTTTATTGGCGCAGGCTAACCCACTTAAGCAGCGCTGTCGCTTGCGGGTGCATCATGGCACTAAGGAAGTTTTGGCGCGTTTGCAATTGCTGGATCGCGAGGAGTTGGAGCCTAAGCAAACCTGTTTTGCTCAATTATTGCTCGAGAGCCCCTTGCCTGCATTAAGGGGTGATCGCTTAATTTTGCGCAGTTATTCGCCGGCCATTACTGTGGCCGGAGCAGGGATTATCGATGCTAATCCCGAGCGTCATAAGCGGCATAATCCGGCGGTTATCGAGAGTTTGCAGCGTAAGGCGCAGGCGGCCGCCGATGATATCGTGGCTGATATTTTGCTAAAAGAGCAGGCTATTGCCACTATCAACACCTTGGCTAAATGGTTAAAGCAGCCCAAAGAGGAGCTGCAGTTGATTATCGAAGCAATGCTTGATGCGGCTAAGCTGGTTGTTTTTGAAATTGATGGTGAGCATCATTATGGCAATCCTGATTTATTGCAGGCTTGGCAGGATAATTTGCTGGCAATATTGGCTAATTATCATCAAGATTATCCCTTGCGCAGTGGTTTGGCTTTGGCAACGGCGCATAAGCAATATTTTAAGAAGTTAAGCCAAAAGCAATTAATGGCAATTTTAGATAAATGGCAGTTAAACGGTATGATTAAGCTGGATAATTCCTGGTTGAGCGTGGCTGATTTTGCGGTTAAGCCAAGCCCCGAGCAGGCTGCTTTAATTGAGAAGATTGACGCGATTTACCTGGAAAATCTATTTGCCCCGCCTGATTTGGATACTGTGCTGGCTGATTTAAAGGTGGCTGCTGATTTAAAGGCAGAGTTGCAGATTTACCTGGCGGATCGGGGAGTTTTGTTTCATATTGGTGACAATTTATGGTTTAGCAAGCAGGCTTTAGCGAAGGCTGAGGATTTGCTACGTAAGCAATCGGCCGCCGATGGCTTTACCCTAGCCGAGGCTAGAGATGCGCTTGATTCTTCGCGTAAATATGTTTTAGCAATTTTGGAGTATTTTGATAATCAGCGAATTACGGTTAGAGTAGGGGAGAAGCGTCAATTTAAAGCTTGATATTGCTGTTTCTTCTATATATATATGTTTTATTTTGATATTGATTGAATATTGATATTAAAATATTTTTCAGTTAACAGGAGATTCTTAATTAAGCGAGAATTATATAAAAGTTAATTGAAAACATGGGAGCGGATTCGGCCTGGTGGCCGGCCCGGACTTCAAATCCGGTTGCGAGGTGGTAATCCCATCTTGGGTGTGTTCGATTCGCACACGTTCCCGCCAGGCGATAAGCACCGGGCGGTAAGCACCGGGCGGTAAGCACCGCCAAGCAATGTTCGCGCTTTAGGGTAACCTAAAGTGCGAATTTTTATGCCGCGTGGTGAGGATATTGTAAATCAAAAGTTGATATGACGGTAAGCACCGGGCGGCAAGCACCGCCAAGCATGTTCGCGCTTTAGGGTAACCTAAGGCGCGAATTTTTATGCCGCGTGGGAAAATTAGCAAGGTTAGCGCAGCAAAAGTAAGCGAGAAGCGTTTGGGCACAGGGTAAACTTGAATACCCTAAAAAGGTAGCAATCGAAGATAAGACAAGATATCAAAAGCAACTAGCGAGTAGAGAAACCTACTAAACTGTAAAATGTAGTTGGAGCGGTATTTTTAATTTTCCAGGTGGGGCGGTTTTTGCCCCGTCTGGGAAATTAAAAATAAAGGCCGTATCTGTTTGAGGAGCGTGAGCGACGAGTTATACGGCCTTAGCGGAGACGAGTCCACATTACAGCGCCGGGTCC
>CAYJPF010000053.1:0-18525 GCA_964372025.1 uncultured Peptococcaceae bacterium
AAATATGTAATCCCAAGGTAATAAATATGTCAATATTGTGTCATTTGGGAAGATGCAAAAAAAATCCGCAATATCAGTGCCCAAAATAAGGAATTGCTTTTGAAAATAAATATATAAATTAAATACGCAATTTTAGGAAGATATTTTTAAATTTTTAATGTATAATAGAAGCAGTGGCAAACCTTGAAGTAGTCAAATAAAAATAACCATTTAGACGATGAAACTTTTAAAAGTAGATAAAGCAATCAAAGCAATCAAGGTAATTATTGAATCTATAAAAAGAAAGTCGGTGTGTTGTGGAGAATAAGTTTAATATGGCATTTGAAGAAATGTATGATGCGGTAATTTTAAATGATGAAAGCTATGATACCCTATTCTTTTATGCTGTAAAATCAACCGGCATTTATTGCCGACCGTCTTGCAAATCCAAAGCGCCAAAAGTGGAAAATATAGAGTTTTACAAAACAGCAGATGAAGCGATAAAGGCAGGATACAGGCCTTGTAAAAGGTGCAGAAGTGATTTGCTCGATTATAAACCGATGAAAAATATTGCCCAAAAGCTTAAAACCCTTATTGATAATATGTTTAGCGAAGCAGAAAGCCTAAACACTGAAATAGATAAACTGGGCCTTTCGCGCAAGCGAATGGTAGAGGTTTTTAAAGATGAATATGGCAAAACTCCAAGTAACTATGTGAATGATTTAAGGTATCAAGAAGCTGCTCGGCTTTTAGAGCAAACGGATACCGAAGTAATTGATATTGCTTATTCAGTAGGATTTGGCAGTTTATCGGCATTTTATAAATTCTTTAAAGAGCGAGCGAATATGTCACCGGCGGCATATAGGAAGGGGAAAAGATAATGAAAAATTTTGCAATTTATCAAACCAAAATGGGATATTTTATTATGAAATATGAAAATGAGCATCTTGTCTATTTTAAAAAGGTGCATGATGAAAATATAAGCGATTTTGGTACAAAAACCGAATTAACAGATAAGGCATATAGCCAACTTTTAGAATATTTTGAGGGCAAAAGAAAAGTTTTTGATCTGCCGTATAAATTAATCGGTACCGATTTTCAAAAGAAAGTGTGGTCGGCTCTTATCCATATTCCTTATGGCCAAACGAGAAGTTATAAAGAAATTGCCATAGCTGTGGGCAATGAAAAAGCCAGTCGTGCTGTTGGTATGGCCAATAATAAAAACCCGATAACTGTAATCGTGCCTTGCCACAGGGTTATTGGCGCAAGCGGCAAACTTGTAGGCTATGCAGGTGGACTTGCCATGAAGGAATTTTTACTTAAGATGGAAAGCGAAAATAAAGCCTTATAAGAGGTGACAAATGATAATAAGTGCTACCAGAAGAACCGATATACCATCTTACTATGGCAAGTGGTTTGTAAACAGGCTAAAAGAGGGATATGTTTTAGTTCAAAATCCATATAATGCCAACCGTTATTCTAAGGCGATTTTAACTCGTGATGCTGTGGATATGATAGTTTTTTGGACCAAGAATCCGCAGCCTTTTTTGAAATACTTGCCGATTATAGAGCAAATGGGCTATCCATATTATTTTCAGTTTACCCTAACCCCTTATGGTAAAGAAACAGAAAAAGGACTGCCCGATAAAGAAGAATTGATTAATACATTTATCTCTTTGAGTGAACGCAATAAACGAGTTGTTTGGCGCTATGATCCAATCATAATATCGGATCTTTATACGATAGATTATCATACTAAGCGTTTTTCTTATTTGGCAAAAAGGCTGTCGAATTATACTGAAAGATGTGTTATAAGTTTTGTTGATAGCTATAAAAATGTAACTTCACGCATGGGGCAAGACTTTGATTGCAAAATGACTGAAAAGAATATTTTTGCTTTGGCTGATATTTTTTCTAAAATAGCAAAAGAGCATAATATAGAGCTTTTTACCTGCGCTGAAGCGATAAGTTTAAACCAATTTGGGATTAAACAGGGGGCTTGCATAGATAAAAATTTAATCGAGCAGATTTTAGGTGGCAAGATAATTGCCAAAAAAGATAAAAATCAGCGAAAAGAATGCGGCTGCATTGATAGTATTGATATCGGCACATACAACTGTTGTGCTAATGGCTGCAATTATTGCTATGCTCTAACAAACGAGAAAATTTCACTTTTGAATATGAAAAAGCATAACCCAAATTCTCCTGTTTTAATTGGTGATGTTAACCCAAATGCTATAATTACTAATAGGGATAGTGTTAGCGTGCTAGAAAGTCAGATATCTTTATTTTAATAATTATCTTTTAATAATTATCTTAATATATAAAAAATCGGCAACTGTTAGATTGCCGATTTTTGCGATTTGATATGAATTTTGCTTAGCTATATTTGATTGAATTTTTCTCTTTTTGTGATATAATAAAAAATATATATAATAAAAAACATATAATTTGATGATATTATGGAGGCTGATAATATGAGATGTAATAAGTGCGGAAATGAAAATTGCACAATAATTAATGAGGTTACTACTACCGGTAAAGATTTTTCGGCAGGCAAGGGATTATGTGGGGCAATTATATTAGGGCCTATCGGCATCCTTTGCGGTGCCTGCGGCAAAGGTAAAAGAACCAGTAATCAGCAATATTGGGTATGCAATAATTGCGCAAATAAGTTTAAAGCCTAATGATGACCGAAAAACGCTGGATAAAAATTATGAAATTAGGCGCATATAGCGGCTGCCATCAATTGGCTGAACGAAGCTTTTTTTATAAAAAATACCAGCTACCAATATGCGCTAGATGCACCGGAGTAATTATTGCTGCCGGTTTTGCTATGCCTTTGTTTTTTTTCTTTAAACTTAATATCTATTTAGCATTTTTGCTTAGCTCTGTAATGCTAATCGATTGGGGGCTGCAATATTTAAATATTTTGCAATCAACCAATATTAGGCGCCTAATAACAGGTCTAATTGGGGGCTTTGGTTGGGCCACTGTTCATATGTATTTTTATATGTTTGTTTATCAAATTTTTATTATGCCAATATTATTATAGCAGTGTTGTTTTAACTATTTTAAAATAACTTAAATTATGCGGTTTATGCTTAAAAAATGATTTACTTTTGCCATAATATATAATATAATTAGTGTATACCCGGTGCAAGTTTAACTAATCAAAGGAGATTTTATGAATCAATCACTTAATGGCACATGTCGCAAGTTTGGTAAACTGTCTACCCAATTTAATATTTTAATTGCTGTGATGACTACTGTAATTGTTACTATTATGATTCTTTTAAGTGGCATGGTTACCCGCAATAATGTTAATGGCGAATTAATCGATCAGGCTATAATCGGAACCAATTTGCTGGAATATGAATTATCCTTGCACGAGGTGGCGGCTATGGAGGATAAAACCGAAATTTTAGACCGTCTAAAGCAAATTACCGGCTGCGAATTTACCATTTTTAATGGTGATATGCGGGAATTTACCACCATTATTATGGATGGCAAGCGGGTAGTTGGTACTGCCTTAGATCCTAAAATTGCCGATATTGTACTTAATCAAGGCCAATCTTATATTGGCGAGGCCGATATTTTAGGCGAAGCGCATATTACCTCTTATATCCCTCATAAAGATGAAAATGGCCAGATTACCGGTGTGGTTTTTGCCGGAATTTTAGCTAGCGCCAATGATGCTGCAATTAGTGCGGCTTTAACTATTTCGATGTTTGTTGGTATTGGCTTAATTTTAGTAGTTTGCATTTTAGCCAAAATTATGATTAGTAAATCCGTTGCTAAACCCCTGGCTCGGGTAATGGCGGCAGCCGATAATATGGCTAATGGCAATATGAACTTTGATTTAGATATCGATGCAAATAATGAAATTGGCCAGCTGGGTCGAGTTTTTAATGAGATGAAAACATCGCTTTCTACTATCAATGCCCTTTTAGTTGATGTTTTAAGTAAAATTTCTGATGGGCAATGGAATGTGGATATTGGCAATAGCAGCCTTTATGTTGGCGATTGGCAGCAACTTTATAAGTCTTTGGATACTATGACTATCTCGGTACGTGATGCCCTAATCCAAGTTTCTTCTTCGGCGGGCTTAATCACTTCTAATGTGGCCTCGGTTTCCGGCGGGGCGCAGGCTTTGGCCGATGGCGCTGTCGATCAAGCAGGTAGCGTGGAAAGTCTTTCGCGCAATTTGCAGCAAATTTCGGCACAAATCGAGGTTAACTCGCAAAATACCCGCAAGGTAAATGATATCGCTTTAATCTCCGGCGAAGTTACCGAAAGCACCCTTGCCGATATGAAGCATATGCTTGATGCTATGCAGCAAATATCCAGTACCTCGGAAGATATTGGCAAGGTGATTAAAGTTATTGATGATATCGCCTTCCAAACTAATATTTTAGCCCTTAATGCTGCTGTAGAGGCTGCGCGTGCCGGATCAGCCGGTAAAGGCTTTGCGGTTGTGGCCGAGGAAGTGCGTAATCTGGCTCAAAAATCATCCGAGGCTGCCCAAAACACTTCACAGCTAATTGAACATTCGATTGGTGCTGTGGAAGTAGGGGAGAGTATTGCTCAAAAAGCCAATACCTCATTTGAGGATTTAGCCGATAAAGTGCATCAAATGGTAACTATTATCGACCAAATAGCCAAGGCTACCGAAGAGCAAGCCCTGGGTATCAAAAATATTTCCGGCGGCATTGAGCAAATCTCGTCAGTAGTTCAGGCCAATACTGCCATGAGCGAGGAAAGCGCCGCCGCCAGCCAAGAATTAGCCCTGCAAGCCGATACCTTGCATAGCCTGGTAGGTAAATTTAATCTATAATTGCCGGCTTAGGAGCATTGCTTAGCTTACACCCTATACAAACACTGTATACCTGTACAAAAATGCAGCTTTCGTTTTGACTTAATAAGTGGTATAATAATCACAAATTGATTATTATACCACTTTATTTAATTGCTAAAAATTCCTGATTAGCCTTTTACGCTATATCTATCCTATAATAATCAAATCAAAAATGGAGGTTAGTATGAAAAATATAATTTTAATCATTATATCCTTAATTTTAACCGGTTTTGTATGGCTATTTTCGATTCCGATAATTGTAATTAATGTGCCACAAGATGGTGCTTTAAGCGTCGATGCTATTCTTGGCTATGTATTTACTCTTATTGGGGCATTGCCGCTGGCTTTTTTGCTGGCTCGTTTGGTCTATCGTAAAAAAATCAGCAAAATTAGTCGGCTTTTAGAGCAAGAGCAAAGCATTAAGCCGGTGCCACTGGCTATTTTTGCTCAAGCGCTTAATACGTCCGAGCGCAAAATTGCCGAAACCATTCAGGAAATGATTTATTTTGGTTATACCAGGCGTATTGTTATTGATTATAGTAATAATAATATCATTTACTTAGATTCGACTAATATTGATAAAGGCGCTAATAGCAATTTTGCCTTTATTAAATGCGATGCTTGTGGCGCCACCAATAAAGCTTTAAAGGGTACAGCCTATACTTGCGCATATTGTGGCAAAGCCCATCAGGATTTTAGTAGCCGCGAAAATGTTATTTTAAGCTCGACAGAAACTTTTAATGATGCCGAAAGCAAAAGCCTTAAAGAAAATTTAAAACTAGGCTGTATTACCCCTTTGCTAATCGTGCCATTTTTTATTACCCTTTCTTCAATAATTGCGCCGCTGAGGGGGAGTGATAATTTATTTGATTGGAGCACCATTATTGCTCTAGTGCTTAATATTGGCTTATATTTTGTTTGGCGCAACTTTTTAGCTGCTTATTATCGCAAAAAGCCTAATCCCGATGCTTTGCAGGTATTAGGTATTACCTATATAATCGGCGGCTTGCTTTTGGTGGTTGTTAATGCAGTTATTGGTGCAATTTTTGGTTTTGTGGGCTTTTTGGCAATGGCCTATATAATCATGGTTCCCATTCCCTTGCTTATCGGTTCTTATTTATTAATTCGCCATATGTATTTAATCGTTAATAAAAAATATTTGCGGGCTGCCATGGCTCGCTATATGGCGGTTTTGGTAGAAACCAGAAATCCCAATGGGGTAGATATTAGCCATATTGCAGCTATTCTTAAAGAGCCGCAAAATAAAGTGCTGTTTAATCTAAAACTATTGATTAAGCATAAATATTTGCCCGGCGTTAACTTAATTGGCAAGCCGCCCAAGGTGCATTATATGGATGATGATAAATTATTCGATCGCTTTGCCGAAGCCACTTGTAATCAATGCGGCGGTCAATCGGTAGCTACTTATGGCAAAGCCAATAACTGCCCCTATTGTGGCAATGATTTACCAATTAGCTAGGTTTAGTTAGAGCTAACTGACTACTGTTTTTAGATGATTTGTATTACAAGCTATGGCAAATTAAGCAATTTGTCATAGCTTTTTTTGTAAGCTCAATAAACCCTAGCCAAATATCTGCTAAAATACAACAAATTATAAATAAATAAGCTAAAATATCTGTTTTTTTAATGGATTGCTATTGTTTTTAGTAGTTAAAGTTGATATAATAATATAGCTAGTGTTTTATTTTTTTGATCAAGGCAATTTCTTTATCTTTGCGGAGGCAATTTTTATGAAGGCCAAAAACTTTATTATCAAACATATGATTACTATAGTAATATGTTTAGCGATTACAATAATTGGCTTTTTATTATTATGGGTTCGCGATATTACAGAAGATGCAATTATAGAATCTACTTTTGACGAAATGGAGCAAATTGGCCAGCAATATCAAACTTTACTGGAAAGCACTTTGCTTGCAGCCAAAACAGATCTTACTCTTTTGGCCGATTCTATTGCCCAAAATAATATTGATAGTGAAGATATGATCGAATTTTTGAATAATCAATTGCATGCTAAGCAAATGGATACTCTGTATTATGTAGATTTGGCTGGTAATGGGCTTTCTTTAGATAATAAGTATTATGATTTTACTAAAAATGATTCTTTTTTAGGTGCTTTAAATAATAAAGTTTATGTAGCAAACCCTCATATCTCTTTAGAATCATCGGATATTGTATTTGATTTGGCAGTTCCTGTAATTGTGGATAATCAGGCTCAAGCGGTTTTATTTTGCGAAGTTTCGGTAGAAGGTTTCTTTGAGCTTATTGCCCAAAATCAGTATTATCAAGGTGATGTCTTTTTTGTTGATCAAAATATGAATATGCTCTTTTCCAGCAGCGCTAGCCATGACGGCCTTTTTGCTATTCCCGAGGCAGATGTGGCTCAAATGGGTGTAGCTAATGTTAATCAGGCGTATGAAGATATTAACAATAGCCGTAGTGGCGGTTTTTATTATAATTATTATGGTATGTCTAAGATAATGGTTTATTATCCGATTATACCTACTGATATTGCTTTAGCAATGAATGTTAATGTTGACTCATTAAGCAGGGAAATGATTAATGCTGCTACTTATTTTGAGTCGGTTGGTATAGTGATTTATTGGACAATTATTGGCCTGGTAATTTATGCTGCTATTATTCAAACTCGCTCGCGCAAGCGGATTTTAAAGGTGGCCTATTATGATGCCCTTACCGATTTGCCTAATATGTCTAAACTAAAATTAGAGATGACTGCTGTTTTAGAAAAAAACCGCCATCTTAATTATTCGCTAATTGTTATCGATATCGAAAACTTTAAAGCCATTAATGAAATGTTTGGCTATGAAATTGGCGATAATGTTTTAAAAGCTGTAAAAACATTGGCCGAAAGTTTTAATGAGCCCAGCTTAATTGCATCCAGAATTGGCAGCGATAAATTTGCTTTATTTGCCGGCAATGGCTTTTTTGATGATTTAAGCTTTTTTGCCCAGGCGGTAGATACTCATTATAATCAGGTTGTACCCGAGCTTACCGAGTATGGCGGGACTTTTAAAATTGGTAGATATCATATCGAAAGCGGCGAAACTAATTTTGATGATATTATGAGCAAGGTTAATTTGGCGCATTTAAAAGCTAAAGCCACCAAAGGCGAAACTGTTTGCGATTATGATGATACCCTTAAAAACCAGGTTAAAATGGATGCCGATATTACCAGCAAGATGAAGCAGGCCTTAGCAAATAATGAATTTAAGGTTTATTTGCAGCCAAAATTTAGCGCAGCCGATAATCAGCTTATTGGTGCCGAAGCCCTGGTGCGCTGGATTGAGGCCGATGGCAAAATGATTTTTCCTAATGATTTTATCCCCTTATTCGAGCGTAATGGTTTTATTGTAGATCTTGATCAATATGTGCTGGAAAATGTTTGTATTAAGCTTAAACAGTGGTTGGATGCCGGTTTTGGCCATATGCCGATATCTATTAACTGCTCGCGCCTTAATCTGGAAAATCCCTTATTTGTTGATGATTTAGTGGCGGTTGTCGATAAATATCAAGTTCCGCATCAATATATCGAAATCGAGCTTACCGAATCTACAACCATCGAGGCGGCGCTTACCATCGAGCAACTTTTTGTTAATTTACATGAACATGGCTTTAAAATCTCGATCGACGATTTTGGTGCCGGTTATTCTTCTTTGGGCATGCTTAAAAGCTTGTATATCGACACCTTAAAGATGGACAGAAGCTTTTTTGTGGGCGGCACAAATGCCCGCCGTGATGATTTGCTTATCGATAGCATTGTTAAAATGGCTCATAATATGGGCATGTATGTTGTGGCAGAGGGTATCGAAACTGCCGAGCAAGTTGCCTTGCTTAAGTCGATGAATTGCGATGCTATTCAGGGATATTTTTATGATCGTCCCATTCCTATTGCGGACTTTGAAGAAAAGTATCGGGCAACTATGATTGCCAATGCTGCTAATAGGGTATCCGGCCTTAGTGTTATTAAGTCTATTAATGATATTAAATATGCCAGTTCATTTGTGCCCAGCGGCCTTATTATTACCAGTGTAGACGAGCATTTTACTATTATCGAGGCAAATGATTATTATTTTGAGATGCTAGGTTATACCAGGGAAGAGGTTCGCGATTTATTTGATAATCAAGGCCTAGGCCCGGTTACCGATGAAAGCAAAAAAACAATCAGCGAATATGTTGCCCGCCAGCTGCAAATCGACCCTACTGCATTTTTGGAAGTTAATGGCCAAATACGTATAAAATCCGGCGCAATTCATACTTTTCGTTTTAATGGTAAGCTTGCTGTTAACCAAAATGGTGAATCTTGCTTTTATGCTTCGGTTTTTGATATCAGCGAATTTGTAGAATATATTAATTAGGTTATTTTATTTCTGGGGTGTTTGTTTTAAATTTAACCGTATATCTTATTAAAATTAAAACCACTTGCGATTAGTGCTGTATTAGCCTCCGCAAGTGGTTTTTATTATTCGTTTTTTTTGGAAAAGATTAAGTTCAAAAGATTAAGACCATTACTTTTTGTAAAAAGTAATACAAAAACTTTTTATTTTTTTGGTATTATTGTGGGGTGTACCAGGCTTCTCTTGTTTGATAGAAATAGCCTTCCAATCCCTCGAAAATTAAGTCGCCAAAACCTTCCTCAATATAACCATAAAGTTCGCCGCCTTGATGGCTTATGATCAGCTCATTTAACTTAGCATCATATTGATAAGTTGCTACCTCAAAATCCTCATAACTTGATATCTCTACCTGTCCATCAGCATAAAAATACATGCTCACCTCGATATTATCATTATCCCAGGCGCCAAATAATGATTCCACCGTATATACCTCACTCGGAAAAGCACTGCCATCGGCAAATGATAAGGTGTAATATGGATACTCCACCTGCATAAAAGTACCGGCTAAATCAGGTATCGAAAAAGAATAATCAGCCATTAAACTAACAGTTGTTTCTACACCGTTTAAGTATAGGGTCAATTCAAAAGTACCATGATTAAGTGTATAAGAGCCCTCCATCAAAAAATCATGGCTCGATATAATATAACGATTATTGGCCGTTAATTCAATACTATGAGCAGCTTCATCATTATCCCAAGCTGCAGCAAAGGTGGAATAAGTATCATTAGGGTCTAAATCCCAATCCTCGCCCTCGGCGCGGGGCATTGGTGTAAATTGGCCATCTGCCGCCCCATCAATAAATAATAAGCTGTTTTTTACCATAATCGGTAACTCATAGCCCTCAAAATAGGCCATGCCGCTATAGTTCTCGTCCAAAGTATATTCGCCTTCAGAGCTGCCTCCCAAATCATTGCTATAACTGATTGTAAAATCATCATTAAAAAGAATTTGCGATCCCGGCAGTAAAAAGGTTGCTCCGCTTAAAGGATTAATAAAATCAGCCGCCACAGTAGGGGAGGGCTGCTCCTCGCCCTCTAAAGCTTGCTCGTTTTCTGCTTCGTTTAGCTGCTCGGCAGGTGCTGCCGCCTCTTCGCTGCCACCACAAGCGCTGATTAAACTTAGTAGCATTAGCAAACTTAAAAATATAATTGCAGTTTTAACTGCTTTAGTTTTCATTGGTATTAACCTCCCTTATTTGCTCATAATTAAAGAATATGTAAGTCATGCTTATCGGATAAATATTCCAAGGCCTTAATGCCGCAAAGTGAATTACCCTTTAAATCTAAAGCCGGCGCAAATACGCCAATGCCCAGCCTTTTAGGCACAGTTGCTAAAATGCCACCGCCAACCCCGCTTTTAGCCGGGATGCCCACCCTTAAGGCAAATTCGCCCGAGGCATCATACATGCCGCAAGTAACCATCAAAGAGCGAATAATTTTGATGGTATAAGGGGCGATTAGCCTTTGATTATTGATAGGGCATAAACCATCTTTGGCAATAAGTGCTGCTAAATAGCTGATCTGCTCGCAGTTTACAATTAAAGAACAAGCCTTAAAATAAACTCTTAAATGCTCATCCACGCTACCTGTTAAAATATTGCTGCTGCGCATCATATAAGCCAAAGCTCGGTTTTTATCGCCGGTATCCCATTCGGATTGAAAAATCGCCCGATCATAATCAATATCCGGGCAATGCAATAGCTTAGCTGCTGTTTGGCTAACTTTGCTAAAACGCTGCTCGGCATCTGCACCACTAATACAAGAAGTTACGGCAATAGCGCCGGCATTAATCATCGGATTCATCGGCATCCCGGTCATCGATTCTAAGCGCAAAATCGAATGAAAAGGATCGCCGCTGGGCTCCATGCCTACCCGCGCAAATAAATATTCAAAGCCTACATCCTCTAAGGCGGTAGCTAGTAGGATTATCTTAACAATACTTTGAATACTAAAAGGTACTTTGCTATCGCCGGCGGCAAATAAATTGCCCTCTAAATCGGTAATAGCCACGGCTAAATGCTGCGGATTAGCCGCTTTTAATTGAGGAATATAATCGGCTAATTGGCCTTGCCCCAGCCATGCTTTAGCATAGCTTACGGCCTCTAAAACAGAATTATTCATAAATACCTCCATTTAATTAGCTTATTTAATTAACTGATTTAATCAAGCGGCTTAAATAAGCCATCACCCCCAATATATAGATAACCCTCATCAGTTAACGAAAATAATTCGGTATGCACTAGCTCGGCATTTAAAATCATAATAATATTTAAATGATACTCGATACCCTCATTATCGGTAACAATAATCATGGTATCAACATGATTTGGCCTTTGCTCGCTAAGCTTACCCTTATAGCTGATATCATCCTTAATATATTCAACTGCGCCATCTGCGCTAAAGATAATTTTATTATTCTCGCTGCTATATTCGCCAATCAAGGGGCTATACCAGGTATTGCCATCGGCAGGCTCATTCCATTTAATCATCGCATATTCGCCTATGGCAAAGCTATCATATAAAATACCGGGTATCAGCATTACCGTATCGCTGCCCTCGCTAAGGCTAATACTTGCATCATAACTTAAATCATATTCGCCCATATACATATCGGCCAGTAGCCATTGAGCCTGATAAGTACCGGCCTTAATTTGGGTTTGGGCAGTAGTATTAGGGTCGATATGCTCTAGGCTAAAATCATCCTTTAGCTCTATATCTAAATTAAATTGGCCATTTTCGTCGATAGTTAAATAGCCTGTGTCCAGATTCTTGTTTTGAATGCGATCGAAAGAGTACTCAAATTCTTCGGTATATTCGCCCTCAAAACGGGTTAAGGATGATAGTTCAATTTCGGATTTAATTAATTGATACACCCATTCATATTCGCTATCCTGATAGGCCGGTAAATTGGTTAAGATAGCCTCGCCATTAAAGCGTAATAGTATATTTTTATCATCAAAAGCTACTATATTTTGCTCGGATATAGCTATAATATTAAAGTTTTGCTCGCCATAACTTAGGCCGCTTTCGTCAATGGTTATTAAATTATCATCACCTACGGCGCTGTATTGACCATAAAAAGGGATTAGCTTAGCGGCAATATCTTCGCTACTTTGAGGGGCGGTTTCGGTTACAACTCGATTGCAAGCGCTAAATAAAAAAATTAATATGATAACCCCCATAAAAGTAAAAAACGGCTTTTTAATTATTGATTTAATCATCAAGATACCTCCTTATTAATATGTAACTAAATATATACAATTTGGAGCAGGCGGTGCATGCTAATATAAAAATGGAAAGAGCAAAAATGCTAATAATCTACATTTTTTAATAAGATTACTATACATAGTATATATTAAAAAAATTGATTTGTCCACTGTAAATATAAAATAATATATACATTTAATCATTATTCATAACATTTATGCTATTCCGTAAATTGGCTATGGTTAGCTGATAAACAATTCAATCAGTGTATTAAAATGAAAAAATTCCTTGACTTATTGATAGTATTTTAGTATAATTAACATGGTGCAAAATATGATTGCATGAAATTAAAATTGGGAGGGAATTCAATGAAAAAACTTTTTAGTGTTTTACTGATTATGTCTTTAATGCTAGCTATGGCCGCCTGTGGCGGCGGTGCTGAGGAACCTGCTGCCGAAGGCGATGCTGCTGCCAGTGGTGCCGATTTTGAGGGCAAGGTTGCCATTGTTACCAATACTGTTTCGCAAAATGAAGAAGAGTATCGTTCGGCCGAAATTATGGTTGCCAAATATGGCGAAGATAATATTACCCATGTAACCTGGCCCGATAACTTTATGGCCGAGCAAGAGCAAATGGTAAGCACCTTGGCCAGATTAGCAGCCGACCCCGAAGTTAAA
The DNA here is from genome assembly GCA_964372025.1 of uncultured Peptococcaceae bacterium. Taxonomy (GTDB): domain Bacteria; phylum Bacillota; class Dehalobacteriia; order UBA4068; family UBA4068; genus CAYJBP01. The sequence goes on from CAYJPF010000053.1 coordinate 13,158, forward strand.
GCTGTTATTTTAAACCAAGCTGTACCCGGCTCTAATGCTGCTGTAGACAAAATGCTCGAAACCCGCGACGATATCTTTATCGTATACTGCACCCCGCAGGAAAATCCCCCGGATGTTGCTGCCCGTGCCGACTTAGTTGTTCAACCCGACGAATTGCAAATGGGTATTACCATTCCCGAAAAATCCAAGGAAATGGGCGCCGAAACTTTAGTTCACTATTCATTCCCGCGTCATATGTCGGTTGTGCTTTTAGCCCAAAGACGTGATATCATGCAAGAAACCTGCGCCGAAATCGGTGTGGAATTTGTTGATGCCACTGCTCCCGATCCTACCGGTGATGCAGGCGTACCCGGTGCTCAGCAATTTATCTTAGAAGATGTGCCGAAAATGGTTGCCGAATATGGTACCGAAACTGCTTTCTTCTCCACCAACTGCTCTTTGCAAATTCCTTTAATCACCGCCGTTTTGGATGAGGGTGCTATTTATCCGCAACCTTGCTGCCCATCGCCTTATCATGGCTTCCCCTCGGCTTTAGGCATTACTTCTACCGGTTATTCCTCCGAAGAAATGGCTCAAGTTGTTTCCGATACCGCTATTGCGCTGCAAGAAGCCGGCGGCTTAGGCCGTTTTGCTACCTGGCCGGTACCGGTTAGCATGATGAATACCATCGCCTCTGCCGAATATGCCATTAAAGTTATCAATGGCGAAGCTCCTGCCGAAGGCATTGATATGGAAATTTTAGAGCAATGCATGGCTGATTATGCCAATTTACCTGTTAGTACCACTCCTTTAGTTGAAGGCGAAACTACTTATGATAATTTCCGGATGATTATGATGGATTTCCTCGTTTATGGCGAAGAACATATTATCTAATAATAGTACCTTCCTAAATAATATTTAAGTAATATCTAAGTAATATAGGGATGTTTAAGTATAAACTGAATAATCATCTGATTATTAATTCAGTAAGGGCACTTTGCTCTAATGCTTAAACATCCCTTTTAAATTATAATCGGTTAGGGGGTATTATTTTGAGCGATACTTTGCTAAAGTTCGAAAATGTTTCTAAAGAATATTATGGCAATCGTGTTTTAAAAAATATCAATATCGAGCTTAAAAAGGGCGAAATTCATGCCCTAATTGGCGAAAACGGCGCCGGCAAATCTACCTTGATGAATGTATTATTCGGCATGCCGGTTATCCATTCTACAGGCGGTTTTGATGGCGAAATTTTTATCGATGGCCAAAAGGCCGATATTAAATCGCCTTTTGAAGCTATGGCTAAAGGCATTGGCATGGTGCATCAGGAATTTATGCTTATTCCCGGTTTTACCATCACCGAAAATATCAAATTAAACCGCGAAACTTTAAAGGATAATCTTTTTAGTAAAATTATGGGCAAAAGCCTAAAAACCTTAGATGCCAAATCGATGAATGCCGATGCTCGTAAAGCCTTAGATACTTTAGATATGGGCATTGAGGAGTATTTAACGGTGGCCGGCTTGCCGGTAGGCCATATGCAGTTTATCGAAATTGCCCGCGAAATTGATAAAACCGGCATCAAAATTTTAGTTTTTGATGAACCAACCGCTGTTTTGGCCGAATCCGAAGCCCAAAATCTGCTTAAAGCCATGAAAAAATTGGCGGCTGAGGGCATCGGTATTATTTTTATCAGCCATCGATTAGACGAAATTGTAGATGTGGCCGATCGGGTTACTGTACTTAGGGATGGCGAGCATGTAATTACCAAGGATGTTAAAGATACCAATGCCGCCGAAATTGCCCAATTTATGGTTGGCCGGGAAGTAAGCATTGAAAGGGTCGAAATTGAGGGTAGGGAAGTTGCCGAGCAAGTTATGCTTTCGATAAAAAATTTGCGGGTGGCTATGCCCGGCGAATTTGTAAAAGGTATCGACTTAGAAGTAAAAAAGGGACAAGTTTTAGGCATTGGCGGCCTGGCAGGGCAGGGTAAATTAGGCATTGCCAATGGTATTATGGGCGTATATGATGCCGATGGCCAAATTGTATTTGATGGCAAGGAATTGCCCTTAAATAATGCCAAAAATGCGATTAAATCGGGCATGGCCTTTGTTAGCGAAGACCGTAAAGGCATGGGCTTATTGCTGGATGAATCGATTGAGGATAATATTGCTTTTTCGGCCATGCAAAATAATGACGATTTTTTGATTAAGATGGGCATTTGTAATTTAAAAGATTCTGCCCTAATCCGCAGCCATGCCCAAAAGATGATTAAAGATTTGGATATTCGCTGTACCTCGTCGGCGCAGCATACCGGCCGTTTAAGCGGTGGTAATCAGCAAAAGGTTTGTGTGGCCAAGGCTTTAACTCAAAATCCCAGCCTGCTTTTTGTATCCGAGCCTACCCGTGGTATTGATATCGGTGCTAAAAAACTGGTTTTGGATTTATTGGTAGATCTTAATACCAAACATGGCATGACCATTATTATGACTTCTTCGGAATTAGCCGAATTAAGAAGTATTTGCGATGAAATTGCTATCATTTGCGAAGGTAAAGTTGCGGGCATTCTTGCTCCCGATGCGCCCGATGCCGAATTTGGCTTGATGATGTCGGGTAGCAAAAAAAATAAAGAGGGGAGTGTAGCAGATGGAGCTGAATAAACAAAATAGTGTATCGGCAATGCTGGCCAATATTGGTTTGCCTACTATCATTATTGCTGTATTCTTTTTACTGGTTTTGGGCTTGGCTTTGATTTATGATATTTCGGTAGCCACCTTAATTACCGATACCATTCGCCGCTCCGGCATGAATGGGATTATGGTTTTGGCAATGGTGCCTTCTATTCAATCCGGTACCGGCCCTAATTTTGCTTTGCCGGTGGGCATTGTTTGCGGCCTATTTGGTATTGTAACTGCCATCGAATTGGGCTTTACCGGCTTATCCTGGCTATTTATGTCTATCCTGATCGGCAGTGTTTTGGCTATTCTTTTGGGTATTGGCTATGGTAAATTATTAAACTCGGTAAAAGGCTCGGAAATGACTATTGCCACCTATACCGGTTTTTCGATTGTGGCCTTTATGTGCTTGTTATGGGTTATGTTGCCTTATGAGCATGAGCAATTAAAGTGGTTATTAGGCGATGGCATGCGCGAAATGGTTCATTTAGAATCGATTGGCGGCGCCCAGATTTTAAGTAATTTATTTATGTTTAATATTGGCGGTATTCAAGATGGGCCCAATAGTTTTACCGGTGGTATTACCATTCCTACCGGGATGATTTTATTCTTCCTACTATTTTGCCTATTAATTTGGTTATTCTTTAGATCTAAAACCGGTATGGCCATTTCGGCAGGTGGTGCTAATCCGATTTTTGCCAAGGCTTCCGGCTTGAATGTAGATCGGGGTAGAATTATTGCTAATGTTTTATCCACCGTTTTAGGGGCAATTGGTATTATTATTTATGCTCAAGGTTATGGATTTTCGCAATTATACTTAGGCCCATTATTAATGGCCTTGCCTGCTGTAGCTGCCATTTTAATTGGTGGTGCAACAGCTAAGCGCGCTAAAGTATCGCATGCAATTATTGGCGTATTTTTATTCCAAGGGCTTTTAACCGCTGCTATGCCGGTTGCCAATGAAATTTTTAAAGGCATCGATGTATCGGAAATGATCAGAGCGGTTATCCAAAACGGAGTTATTCTTTATGCCTTAACCCAAGTTAAAGGGGGTGGCAAATAATGAAAGATGCTAATACAAAAAATGCTAATATGCTGGGCACTAAGTTTAAGGCTAAAGATTTTTTAATCGATAATATTGTAACGCTGATCTTTGTTTTTATTACTTTGCTGGGCTTTATGCTAACCGAATCGATTAGTGTTAACTTTTTTCTGATGGATTTAACCGAGCGCTTTTTTAGAAATGCTTTCTTAATTCTGTCGCTGATTATCCCGGTAATTGCCGGTTTGGGTCTTAATTTTGGGATTGTAATTGGGGCTATGTCCGGCCAAATTGCCATTATTATTGCCAAATATTTTGGTATTGGCGGCTTTGGTGGCTTTATGCTTTGCCTATTAATTGCTGTGCCTTTTGCCGTATTATTTGGCTATTTAACAGGCCTATTATACAATAAAACCAAAGGGCAGGAAATGATTGCCAGCTTAATGGTAGGCTATTTTGCCAATGGTTGGTATCAGTTTTTATTCCTGTTTGTGGTGGGTGGCCTAATTGCTGTGCCGATTACTAATCCGATTATCAAGCCTGATGGCGTTGGCTTAAGGATGACTATCGATTTAGGAACAGTAGAAACAGGCGGCTTAAAAGATGCCATCAATGGCTTTTGGGAAATCCCCTTAATGTGGGCAATATTGATTTGTGCCTTGGTATATCTGGGCTTTACCTTCTTTAAGGGCAAAAAGGTAGGGAGCATTAAACCGCAAGGGCTTTTAGCCTGGATAAACCTTGGTGTAGCTGCCTTTTTGATGCTGTTTAGCCTGTTTGCAATTATCACCAATTCCTCATTGATGATGGTAAAAGGGGTGCCGGTGGTAACAGCTTTATTTATCATCGCCTTATGCGTCTTTACCGAATTGATTATGAAAACCAAATTGGGGCAGGACTTTAAAAGCGTTGGCCAAAACCAGCATATTGCCGAGGTATCGGGGATTAATGTAAATAAAACCAGGCTTATTGCTACGATAATTTCTACCGTCTTGGCGGCTTGGGGCATGATTATTTATGTGCAGGATTTGGGCACGCTAAATACTTTTACGGCTCATGCAAATATTGGTTTATTCTCGGTGGCCTCGATTTTGGTAGGTGGTGCTTCTACTTCCAAGGCAAGTATTAAGCATGCCTTGGTGGGGGTATTGCTCTTTAATTCGATGTTTATTGTATCGCCTGATTTAGGCAATGCCGTATTTGGCTCGCCGTTATTGGGTGAGTATTTCCGCACCTTTATGGCCTATGGTGCAATTGGTGTGGCCTTAGGTTTATATGTGTGGAAATCTTTAAAAAAGAGTGCAGTTACTTTAAAGGATATTGAAGATTAGAAAAAAAGTATAAGCTAAGGAATATATAAGGGGATGCTAATGCAAATTGTTTTATTTGCATTAGCATCCCCTTTTTTATTGCGCAATAATAGTTCCGGCTTTAATTAGACCTTAGCGTAAAAGGACTTGAACCCATACGCCCTTATTTAGGCTTAGCAGGCATTAAAATAGTAGCAATAATCTTATTATAGTTGATTTTTTGCTAAAACGATAATTTTAAAAAGCCTAAATAAGGGTGCGAAGCAGTTTTGCGCCAAAATCAGGGGATAGATAGTGGACTTGACGGTGCTTTTCGTAGTGGAACTACGGGAAGTATCGGCAAGGCCGCTAGCTGCCGCTGA
>CAYJPF010000054.1:0-18122 GCA_964372025.1 uncultured Peptococcaceae bacterium
CCTCTGCGACTAAAGAAAATAAACTAGCAAATGTAGGCGAGGGCAAGCCAAACCTACAACATACGAAGCACAGCCAATATAAATATCCGCCGACAAATGCAGGCAACTTAAAACCCAGCCAGCAACAGGCAACCTATAACCAGCCAACAACAACCAAAAATCAGCAAACAAAAACCAAAAATCAGCAAACAAAAACCAAAAAAAACAAACCAACAAAAAAACAAACCAACAAACATCAAAAAACAAATAAAACCCACCCTCAACAAAAAAATCAAAACAACCCAAAAAAAACTACGAGCAGAAAAAATCTCTGCTCGTAGAATTAAAAACTAAAACCCAGCAATAACCTCTATTTCCACTTTGCCACCTTTGGGCAAAGCCGCCACCTGCACACAACTGCGCGCCGGATGAGGGCTGTTAATATATTGGCAATACACATTGTTTACAGCCTCAAAATCACCCATATCAGTTAAAAATACAGTAGCCTTTAGTATTTTGTCAAAACCACTGCCGCCGGCAGCCAAAACTTGACCAATATTGCTTAAGGCCTGTGCCGCCTGCTCCGCTACTCCGTCCGGCATCGCGCCATCCAAATCGCGCCCGGTTTGACCGCTTACAAATAATAAATCACCATACTTTACAGCCTGCGAATAAGGCCCCAATGCCGCTGGCGAATGCTTAGTTGCTATAATCTCCTTTTCCATAAACCCTCCTCATTAAAACCTCGTCAAAACCTCGTCAAAACCATCAATTGGCTTTTTTGCCCTTAGGTGATCCTAAAATCTCAGCCATCACCAAACCCTGCACTATCGATTTGCGATCAAAGCGCAAATCAAGATTGGTTTTAGCCTGCATTTTAGCCGCCGTAATAGCACCTGCCTGCCCCTGATAAATCTTGCCTTGGCTGATCTTAGCTGCTTGAGCTTGCGGCATCCGTCCGGGCATGCTGCCGGGCTTAGGCGGCTGCGCCGGCATGGGCTTAGCTTGTTGATATACCGGCTCTTGCCAAGGATCGGCCGCAGGCGGCGTGGTTGGCGCTGATAGTTCCGGCGGCGGCATCGGCGGCTTGGCCGCCCTTGGCGGTGGCGCTGTGGCCGGCCGCTGCGGCCTAGTTGCCGACCTGCTTGCCCTTTGCATGGTTTGCTTAGGCGGGCTGGTGGGAGGTTGGGTCGGTGGTTGAGCCATGCTCCAAGGTTGTTCTTGAGGCTTATTGCTTTCGTATTCCTCCATGCGCCGCCTTTGTTCTTCTACAGCCTTTTTTTGATTGCTATTAGGCGGGCTTTTTTTAGAGGCTTCTATTGCCTTTTTTATTGCAAAGCCAATAATCATGATAATCAGAAATTCCATTTACTTTCCCCCTTTATTAAAGCTTTAAGCTGCTGTTTATAGCATCTAAGCTTTGTTATTTTTGGGGTTGGTCTTTGCTATTAGTATCGGCTATAAAATCGCGCATTTTGGTATCGGATATTACATTCATCATATTATAATAATCCATTACGCCCAATTTGCCATTGCGGAAAGCATCGGACATCGCCCTGGGTACTTCGGCTTCGGCTTCTACAACCTTGGCGCGCATTTCTTGCACTTGGGCAATCATTTCTTGCTCATAGGCTACGGCCATGGCGCGTCTTTCCTCGGCTTTAGCTTGGGCAATACGCTTATCGGCTTCGGCTTGGTCGGTTTGCAATTCGGCACCGATATTGCGGCCAACATCAACATCGGCAATATCGATCGAAAGGATTTCAAAAGCGGTACCGGCGTCTAAGCCCTTGCCTAAAACGGTTTTGGATATGGTATCGGGGTTTTCTAATACTTGCTTATGGGTTTGCGCCGAACCTACGCTGGTTACAATACCTTCGCCAACCCTGGCGATAATGGTTTCTTCGCCGGCGCCGCCTACCAGGCGATCGATATTGGCTCTTACCGTTACCTTGGCCTTGGCTTTAAGCTCGATACCATTGATGGCCATGGCCGATACTACCGGGGTTTCGATAACTTTGGGGTTAACGCTCATTTGCACGGCTTCTAAAACATTACGGCCTGCTAAATCAATAGCTGCTGCCCGCTCGAAGGTTAGGGGAATATTGGCTCTTTCGGCGGCGATTAGGGCATTAATTACCCTATCCACATTACCGCCGGCCAAATAATGGCCTTCTAATTTATCTACCGGGGTGGCTAAGCCTGCTTTTTCGGCCTTGATTAAAGGATTAACAATTTTAGCCGGGGCAACTCGTCTTAGGCGCATCCCGATTAAATTGAATATCCCCACTTTAGCCCCGGCGGCTAAGGCCGAGATCCATAAGCCAATTGGGATAAATCTTAAAATAACCATAAGAGCAATAAAGCCTAAAACTACAACCAGCACTAAGCCGATTAGCGAACCATTGGACAACATGTACATCAACTCACTCATAAACTTTCCTCCTGTTTTTTATTATTTGCTATCTTAAATAAACTTATACCCTAGCATTTACCCGGGTTAAGTGTATTTGCTAATTATTTGGCCGGCTGCACAATTACCCGCATGCCTTCTACGGCCACAACTTCGATTTGCTGATTAGCATCGATAAAGCTACCTTCGCTAACCACATCGATGCGTTTGCCATTAATTTCGGCGGTACCGGCAGGGCGCAAGGGTGTAATGGCCAGGCCTTTAGCGCCGATATAATCATTTAGCGCCATATTGGCCGAATTATAGCCGCCATCGCCTTCTTGTTTATGGAAGAGGATTAGCTTGCTCCAAATTTTGCGGGTGCGCCGATTTTTGATGGTAATGGCCACGATAATTACGGCTGCGGCAATGGCTAAGGCCAGGGTAACAATGGCTTGCCAAATATTGCCCGATGCCATAATTAAGCTGGCTAAAATCGAGAGTATACCCAGCGTACCTACCACGCCAAAGCCGGGCACTACAAAAATTTCTAAGATGATTAGGATTAGGCCGATGATAAAGATAAAAATTGCACCTAAACCAATATTGCCAACGAAGAAATGGCCGGTAAAATAAAGGGCAAAGCTAAGCAGGCCTGCTGCCCCAAAGATGCCAAAGCTACCAACGGTGGCAATTTCGATGGCGATGCCGGCAATGCCGATAGTTAGCAAAATGCCGCTGATAATCGGATCGGAAAGCCAGCCGCCTAAGTTTTCCTGCCAGGAAGGGCTGGCGCTGATAATGGTTTGCGGCAGCTGATATTCGGCCTGCACATCGGCCACGGTATTGAGGATATTGTCGGCCATATTCCATTCCAGGCATTGCTCGGCGGTAAGGGTTAGCAGGCCGCCTTCATCGCTTAGGCCTTCGATAATGATGGTGGTATCGGCCATGGCGGCAGCAATTTGGCTATCTTTGCCACGGGCTTCGGCGGTGGCGGCAAGTTTGCCTGCCCAAAACGAAACGGTTTTTTCGTCGGCGGTTTCATTAAAAATACGCGGTTCGGCCGCCCCCATGGTTGCGCCGGGGGTCATGATTAGGGTTTCGCCGGCTAAAGCTATTAAAGCGCCGGCCGAAATGGCCTTGCTATTTACCAAGGTATAGGTAGGGATGGGCGAAGCTAAGATTAAATCGGCAATAGTGATGGCGCTATCAACATAGCCGCCATAGGTATCGATTTCAAAAATAATAGCTGCGGCATGATTATCCATAGCTTCTTGATAGCTGCGCTCGATGAATAGGATTTGGCTATTATCGATATCGCCTTCGATGGGGATAAGATAAACAAAATCATTATCTTCGGCGGCGGCAGCATTATCAGAAAACAAGGGATTTATTAAACAGGTAAAAGCTAAAGCAAAAATCATAAAAAATAAAGCTAAACGATTAGATTTATGCATATTAAACCTCCTTTAATTAATTAATTATTTTCTCAATATATATTATAACACAAATTACCAATAAATAAAGCCCTAAAAGCAAAAATAAGCAAATCTTTTTATTAAAAAAAAGGCTGCCGCAAATAGTTTTATTTGCAACAGCCCCTTTTTGTAATTAGGCCATTTGATTAAATTGACGATACAGGTTTGCTTTACGACGGCTGGCAGCATTTTTATGAATAACTCCCTTGCCTGCAGTTTTGTCAAGTACCTTAACGCTGGCTATCAATTGACTTTGAGCGGCAGCTTTGTCGCCTTCGCTTACTGCGGCTTGGAACTTTTTAAGCTGGCTCTTCATTTGCGACTTTACAGCCATATTCTTTACCCTGCGCGATTCGGCAATCAATACCCGCTTTTTAGCAGATTTGATATTAGGCATGGTTTCACCTCCTTAGATGCTAGGTTTTTTATCTCAATAAGGAAATATTATTCCAAATAGCACCCTCTATTCTATCATGATAGGAACAGGAATGCAAGCAAAATATTTATTTAATTGGAATTTTTGTATAAAATTTTTAAAATTTGCCAAAATATATCTAAATCCATTATTTGTTTAGGAGGATATATGGGAAAATTAGTCTATTTTAATAATCTAAAACGCCCCACCCTAGCAGCCAAAATACTGCTTATTGCCATTATAATCATGATTATTGCCCTCGGCCTTTATGGCCAGCATATAGCCCAAGCCCTTACCCTAAAAGAAGGCAGTAGCGGCGAGCAGGTTAAGGCGCTACAACAGGAATTAAAAAATCAAGGCTTTTATAGTGGCAATGTTGATGGCTATTATGGGCCTTTAACTACCAAAGCCGTCCGCACCATGCAGGGTCGCTATGGCTTAGATGCCGATGGCATTGCCGGTGCCGAAACCCTTAAAGCCCTCGGCCTTGATAATCTGCAAAATCAAAGCGCTAATAATAATTCCGGCAATAATGGTAGCGCAAATGCTGCCGATTCCGGCCTAAATAGCCAAGAGCTTAATTTGCTGGCTGCCACCATTCATGCCGAGGCCGAAGGCGAGCCTTATATTGGCAAGGTAGCTGTAGGTGCAGTTTTGCTAAATAGAATCGAGCATCGTGATTTTCCTAATAGCTTAAGCGAGGTTATTTATCAATCTTTGGCTATCGAATCGGTGGCCAATGGCCGCTTGGATGGCTCGGTTGGCGCCGAAAGCCTAGCCGCCGCCGAAGATGCCCTAGCCGGCTGGGATCCCACCTATGGCTGCCTGTATTTTTGGAATCCGGCCACCGCCACCAGTACCTGGATTTGGTCGCGCGAAATTGCCGTAACCTATGGTAGTCATGTTTTTGCCAAATAAAGGGTAGCCCTCATAAAACTAGCAGCAAAGGAGAGTTTATGACAAAACAAAAAACCCTGGCGCTTACCGCCATTATCATGGCCGCCGCCTTTTTTATCAGCCTGCTTTGGGGCTATAGCCAGTATCAGCAAAGCCGCCAGGCCATCCAATTGCTGGAAAACGAGTATCAAAGAGCATATTATAATTATTTGGCCGATATCGACCAGCTGGGCAATGCCCTAAGCCGCATTAATGGCAGCAGCGCCCATCAGCGTAGCTTGGTCTTAGGCCAAATTTCGGCCATTGCCGCCTCGGCTGCCGATAATATGGCCTTGTTGCCGCTTGCCCAATATAATTATCAGCGCAGCACCGCCTATTTAAACCAGATTAGCGATTATAGCCTAAGCCTGGCTGCCCAGCTTAGCAAAAGCGGCGAGTTAAGCAGCGATGCCCTGCCCCAGCTGGCCGCAATCGGCAGCGATTTACAGGCCATAAGCGGCCAGATGAACGAGATGGCCTTGGCTGTAGCCAATGGCGATATCAAATTTAGCGCCGCCATTATAGAGCAAAACCCCTGGCAAACGCTGCGCCAAAGCCTAGGCGGCGCCAAGCAAGCCCAAGGGGAAAAGGCCGCTATCGACGAAATCAGCGCCGATGGCTATTTTAGCCGCGCCGATACCCTTTTGGCCGAAAGCGAGCTTTTGGCCTATGGCGGCAAATATTCGGCGCATATGGACGATTTGCCGATTAAAGGCCTAGATGATTATCGCAATATCAATGCCGATGAAGCGCGCCTGGTTGCCGAAGAATTTCTAAATAATTTGTCGTATCAAAATGTAGAATTAATCGACGAATATATTATCGATGAGCAAGGCGCTATGCCCCTATACAGCTATACTTTTGGCTCTGCAAATCAGGATGATGGCCAGATTTATTTAAGCATATCTAAAGCCGGCGGTAAAATTATCAGTTATTTTGCGCAACCCATTAGCAGCGAGCAAAGCCAGGAGCAAATAGATATAGAGCAGGCAATTAAAGAGGCAGAAGCTATTCTTGATAGTTTAGGATACACCGATATCAAGCTTAGTGCTAAGCAAAAAATAGGTAATAAATGGCATTTAAGCTATCATCATTATCAGGACGAAATTTTATATTATCCTGATCAAGTAGATATTAATATTGATGCTGAAAGCGGCCAAATTATTGCCCTAAATAGTAAGCTTTATTGGATAAATCACAGCCAACGCATTTTGCCGGAGCAGCTACCACAGTTTAGCGAAACCGGGGCAGTTTTGGGCATAGATGCGGAGATAACAGGAAGCGGCCTGGCCTATATCGATAATGGTGCCGGCGGCGAAACATTATGCCATGAGTATCATCATAATCGGGGCGATCAATCGTTTATAAGCTATATAGGCCTAGAAAGCATGGCCGAGGAGCAAGTGCTAAACTATTATCATAGCGAAGCAGGTGGTTTTTATTTTGATTAAAAAAGGTGCTGTTGGCATAAACCACCAACAGCACCTAAAAGTTTTAAATTGCAGGGGTATGGAGCTAGCTGGGTTTAGCTAAAGCTAAGCTACAGCTATGCATGTAGCTGGTGCTACTAGCTTAGGGGCAGCGCGCCCAAGGCCTTAAGCCGCGCATTAGATAATTTGATGCTTAGTAGCGGTAGCCGCCAGTTCCGGGCTAATCGGATCTAAAACCTTACCGCAAATCAGCTTTTGGCCATCGCTTAGGCCATGCTGGGGGCGGGTGGCTAAAATTGCTATTAATTGTTGGCGCCAACCATCAATTCGCTCTTGATGGTCAGGATTATCAATTAAATTAACCAATTCCTGCGGATCAACCTCTAAATCAAAGAAAAACTCTTGGCCGGAAAAAGTTTCCCAGGCATATTTTTGCTTGCCATCGGTTAAATATTGCCAGCCCTGGTTTTGGGTACACATAACATGTTCGCCATGAATAAATTTGCGCTGCTCAATTTTTTGGCCTTTAAGGGCAGGTAAAAGGCTTAAGCCCTCAACTGCCTGCGGTATTGGCAGATTGGCTATATCCAAAATAGTGGGCATCATATCGGCATGGGTGGCCGGTGTGGCATTTGTAATGCCCTTGGCCAGCTCAGAGCCTTTAGGTGGTGTAATAATAAATGGTATCTTGCTCGAACCCTCAAAAGGACGATATTTGCTCGACATATAATGATCACCCAGCATATCGCCATGATCGGTAGAGAAAATAATATAAGTGTTTTCCATCAAACCTTCGGTGCTTAGGAAGTATAGAATACGGCCAATATGATAATCTAAATGGGCAAGTTGGGCATAATAGCAACGGCGCATTTCGTCTAGCTGGTGCTTAGGTATTTTGCCATAATAGATAGTAGAGTTTTTAACCTCATAATCAAAGCCATCCGACCAAGCGCCATGCGGCTCGGGTGCCAGTTCCATGTTTTGATACATCTGATAATATTCAAAAGGTGGATCATAAGGTGGATGTGGGCGATGATAATTTACCTGCATAAAGAAGGGGCGCAGCGGATCACGCTTACGCAATAAATCGATAGTTCGATTAGTATTCCAAGCGGTGGGATGCAATTCTTCGGCGGCCATCCAAGGCTTGGCCGGCCAAGATGTAGAGCTTATTGCCAAAGCGGTATCATGCACTAAGCCGCCGCCTTTTTCCTCCAGCCAACGATGATAATCGCTGGGGAAATCGCCATCTAAATTTTGATTGGAATATAATTCCAATTGCTCAAAACCCAAATGAGCACGCTCGGGATAAAAATGAGTTTTGCCCACGCACATGGTTTGATAGCCGCCATCCCGCAAATTGGTGATAAGCGAATCATAAGTCCAAGGTATATAGTCGCCATAGCCTACGCGGCCGCAAGAATTGGGGCTTAGGCCGGTAAGCAAAGATGCCCTGGTGGCAATGCAAGAAGGGCAGGCCGAATAGGCACTATCAAAAGTTACACCATTTGCTACAATATCGTCGATAAAAGGCGTATGCACATTAGGGTGTTTAAATGCGCTTAAGCAGTCGTAGCGCCATTGGTCGGGGAATAAAAACAAAAAATTAGCAGGTTTTTGGGTCATGATATACCCCTTTCGTATCTTATTTACTTTAATTATAGTTGTAGGCCAAAAAATTGTAAAATATAAATATGTAATTATGTTATTGGCTTTTTATATAGTAAAAATAGAGTGTTTTGTGCTTTTTTGTAGAAAATTTATACTAAATATTCAACGCATAATAAAGCACAGAGAGGCGGTTTAATATGGATATTCGCCATCTAAGAATTTTTGTGGCGGTGGCAAAATGCTCTAGCACCACAGCCGCAGCCAATCAGCTTTTTATTTCTCAATCAACAGTTAGCCTGGCCATTTCCGAGCTGGAAAATCATTATCAGGTTCATTTATTTGATAGAATAAATCGCAAACTGCAGCTAAATGCCCAAGGGCAGCTGCTTTTGGAGCATGCGCAGGATATTTTAAACCGCTTTAGCGAAATGGAGGCCGCCATCCAAAGCCAAAATTATCATGATAATTTACATTTAGGCTTAAGTATTGGCATGTATGCCCTGCTACCGCTATGCTTGGAGCGTTTTAATAATATTTATCCCGATCATCAGGTTTCGGTTACTATTGATAATTCGCAGCTGATTAAACAGCAATTGCAAAATGCGGAAATCGATTTGGGCATCTTAGCTGCCGACTTAAGCAAAACCGAATTTAAGAGCCAAATTTTATGGCAAGATAGAATGAGCTTTTTTTGCGCCCCCAATCATCCTTTGGCCGCAAAAACTGATTTAAAATTTACCGATTTAGCCGATTACCCCTTCCTACTGCGCGAAAAAGGTTGCATCTCGCGCCATTTATTCGAAAAGCTATGTCGCAAGTATAAGTTAAACCTTAAGCCGGCTTGGCAAAGCGTAAGCAATTTTTCGATTGTTAGGGCTATTAAAGATTTAAACGGGATTATGATTAGCCCCTTTATCGAGGTAGAAAAAAATATAGCAAATAAAGAAATTGTGCCCCTAAATATCGAAGAAGAAGGCCTGGAACGCCAGGTTTTGCTGGCCTATAAAAAAGAGAAAATACTTAATGAGCAAGATAAAACTTTTATCGAAATTTGCCGCCAAACCGCGCGCGAGCTTTATTATGATTATTTGGTTTAGTTTTCAAAGTTAATACTTTGAATAAAATAAAATTTTGGAGGAGAATGTATGAAAAAGTTTTTAGCTTTAACCTTGGTACTGTTGATGTCTTTTAGCTTATTGGCTGCCTGTGGTGGCGCAGAGGAACCTGCTGCCGAACCTGTAACCGAGCCCGCTGAGGATGCGGCCGATGCCGATGCTGCAGCCGATGCCGATGCTGCAGCCGAGGCCGCTACCGTTATCATGCCTGTTAGCGGTGTAGAAGTAGACAAAGCCGCCCTACCCCAGGAAGAAACCGAAATTAACTTTATTGCTATCCGTATGGCAGTTATCGAATCTTATGCCGAGCAAATGGAAATGCTAAATGGCTTCGAAAACTATAAGATTAATGCCATTTTTGATCAAAATGCCTATCAAACTCAAAACCTAGCTATTACCGCCGGCGGCGAAAATTCTTATCAGATTATGGCCGTGCCTTCTTCTAATTTTGGCGTATTTAGCGAAAATGATTGGCTATACGATATGACACCCTTTATCGAAAAATACGGCGAAGCCTATGATTTAGACGATATCTCCGAAACACTTTGGGAAGTAGCCACCGTAGATGGCAAAATATATGGTATCCCCACCACTGTTAATATGCTGCAAATGTTCTATCGCGAGGATATTTTTGCCGAAAACGGCATCGAAGTTCCCACTACTTATGATCAATTAATTGCCACCTTAGAAACCTTAAGAGGCTTAGGTTATGAATATCCTTATGCCACCGCTTTATCGGTAGGCAATGTGGAAATTGAG
Organism: uncultured Peptococcaceae bacterium; assembly: GCA_964372025.1. Classification (GTDB taxonomy): domain Bacteria; phylum Bacillota; class Dehalobacteriia; order UBA4068; family UBA4068; genus CAYJBP01. The sequence goes on from CAYJPF010000054.1 coordinate 10,119, forward strand.
TTTATGAATATGATGAATGCCATAGGCGGCGAATTTTTTGATCCGCAAACCAATATGCCTTTATTCAATAGCGAAAAGGGTGTAGAGGCTATCGAACGCCTAAAAGAGCTATATGGTTATATGCATCCCGATGCTTTAACCTGGGTTAGCGATGATTTAACCATTAATTTCCAAACCGGCCAGGCTATTGTTGCTCAAACCTGGTCTACCCGTGCAGCTAATATGGAAGATCCTTCTATTTCGCAAGTGGCCGGCATGGTGGGTTATGCGCCTTCGGTTAGGGTTTATGATGATGGCGATTTATATTCTTATGTAGATAATAACTGCTTTGTTATCCCCTTTAATATTGGCAGCGAAGAAAAGGCCGAGGCTGCATTTTTAGCCATCATGGAGGCCACCAGCTCGCCTGCTCAGCAAGTAGCAGGTGGTGTATCGATGGTTACCCGTGCCTCGTCTTTAACCGAGGAAAATGTAGCCAATTCGCCACAATTCCCGGCCATGCTTGAAAGTTTAGAGGCCGGCTTAAAGCCTTATGTATCGGTTGATTTTCCGTTTTATGCGCAGGTGCAAGCTATTATCGGCACTTATGTAAGCGAAGCCATGTACGAGCGGATGAGCCCCGAAGAAGCCCTGCAAAAAGCCGAAGATGATACGGTTGTGCTTTTAACCGATTTAGGCTATATCCAATAATATTCCCCCTCTATACAAAGAGGCCGCGTTGAGAATTTTCTCGTCGCGGCCTCTTATTATGCTCATCTAACTTAGTATAATTACCGCAAATAACTATCAAGCGAGCCTTGTTTATAGGGTTCGAAATCATAGTTGCAGCTAAAAGTAGCCTTACCTGCCGCATTTGCGGTTTGTTCCATTTTATGCGCTAAACGGCCAATAATATGGTTGGCATGGCGCTTTTTTAATTCGGAAAATAAAATAATATAGGTGCCATTGCCCAAATGAGCAGCGGTATCGGTTAAGCGCAAAGATTTTTTGATTAGCAAGCCAACTGCCTCGGTTGCCAAATCTATTTGATTTTGAGCCAGCAAATTTGGTGGCTGTAATTTTAGACGAGCAATGGTAATTTGCCTTTTATAGCGCTGGCTACGGTAAATTTCGGTTTTGGCCTCGATTAATAAGCCTTCTTTGGATAAAAGCCCGCTTAAGCGATCGGTGTTTTGCCAATGCTTATGCCAATGCTCTTCCATTAAGCCTTTTTCGCGCTTGCGCACCAGGCTTTCGATATTGCGGGCTATTTCATGCAAATCACGATAGCCTAAATATACCCCGGCCTGGCCATTTTCAAATGTAACATATTTGCTAAAACTATAATATTCATTGCGCCCCGAAGCATAATCGCGCTCGATTACATTAACGTCAAAACTAATGGCTGCCACTTTGCGCTTATTTTCCATTGCAAAATCATCAATATATTTGCCATTGCTAATTTTAAATTCGCGCATGGTATATAATTCGCGCACGGCCTGCCGCCATTTTATAAAGCTGCTTAGGGTAACATATTTTTTATCATTTAAACAAAGTAAACGATAAGCACGATGATAATCATTGCTTAAAAGGGCATCAAAATAAGAGCTCAATGCTACTTGAGCCTGATCAACAATAGATTTGGCATCGTCGGCCACCAAAGCAAAATGGCTATTATTATAGGCTTTGCGTTTTTTATCATCATAAAGGGTATCATAAGCCAAATTTATTTTTGCCATCATCTCGTTAGCGTTTGGTAGTAGGCTTATATCGGGATGATATATTTTGGATAAGCGACGATAGGCGGCCATAATATCGGATTTTTCGGCATTAAAGCGCACCTGCAAAATTTGATAATAATTAAGACCAAGTTCCATAGTTGCCCCTAAAAAAATTATTTAAGCGAATTTTGGGTAGCGCTAAAAATATCCATTAAATAGCCCATTTCGCTACCTTCAAATTCTTGAGCCATCATCGATAGCATAAAAAGCATGGTAGATTGCTCGGCGCTTATATCCTCGTTAGCGGTAGCCGCCAAAATATAAGGCTGCATTTGATCCAAAGAGCTACCTGTTTGGTCGGTAGTTTGCCCATCGGTTATGGCCGTGGTATTTAGCACTTTTTCGTTTAAGCTTTGGCTCATGGTATCCATAAATAATTGGCCAAAATCAGCATCGGCCGCTACTTTTTGCGGCTCGCTTGTATAGGTATTTGTTAAAAAACCTAAACTATTAATATTCATAAATTATCACCCCTTCTATTATGCCATTTTTTAAGGCTAAATTCAAGTCCTAAATGCTACTTTTTCGTGTATTTTTTGGCCATATTGACGATCGCTTTCGCTAATAAAAACCAAAATTTGTGCCACCGCCGCATATAGGGCCGGCGGAATCTCTTCGCCTAAGTTCATCGCCGCTAGCATGTCGGCTAAGGAATTATCCTGCACAATGGGGATATCGGCCTCGATTGCCTTATCAATAATTTTTTCGGCTAAATGGCCTTGGCCATAGGCGGTTAAAATCGGCACATCATCCACGGCAGGATCATAGCGCAAGGCAGCCGCCCTTTTTTGCGATTTGTTTTGGGGCTGATCATGATCAAAATTATCCATATTATTTATATTATCCATAAAAATCGGCCTCGCTAAATCTTAAAATCGTATTTAGAACCAAAACTATGACGATACTGATCCATTGCCGCAATGGCCTGCTGGCTATTATTTACCAGGCTTTGTAAAGGCCCCACCGTGGTATTGATTAGGCTATAGCCGGCCTCGCTGATTAGGCGATAAAGGCTATCGGTTTGCTGGCGCAAAAAGCCGATGGCTTCGGTGGCGCTAATTTCCATCTTGATGGCCAATTGCCGCCCTTTGATATCCACTAAGGCCTCTAGGCGGCCTAAATGCGCCGTTTGCAAGGCCAGCAAAATGCTGGTATCTTCGGGGTCGATTTGGCGATCTTTGCCGGCTCTTTTATATACATATAAGGCCGCTGTTTTTTGCTGATTTTGATCAAAAATGGGAATTTGCATCGCCACTAAGCGATCCGGCAAATAACGCTGCGGCTCCAGTTGCTGTAATAGTTTATTGGTTAGGTTGAGCAAATCCTCTTTTTGCGGTAAATCTGTTTGCAATAAGGCCTCTTTAAAAACCTGCAAGCGCAAGTCTAATTCTTGGATATGTTGTTGCAATTGCTGGCTGTTTTCGGCCAAATTGGGGCTTATTTTTAGGAATAAATCGGCAATAAAATCATTAGCAGCCTTAAGCGAAAAATTATTATTGGGATATAATTGGCCGGCAATTTGCCGAATTTGCTCGATTAAGCCATTTTGCTGCTCGGCGCTTAAGCCCAAGCTGCTCAAGTTTTGGCTGATTTGACCAAGATTAAGATCGGTAACCCCTTTATTGGCTGGGGCGGCAGGGCTGCTGTTTTGATTATCCAAGCTGGAATTAATGCCTAAATCGGCGGCTAAATTGGGGCTTGGTTTTGCCTCTAAGCCGGCTAAGGCCGGCGCAGCTTTAGCGGCAGGCTGGCCGAATAGGGGCATGGTTTGCGCCAAAGATAACTTAGGCATTGCCTCTTGCCCCGGATTTAAGGCGGAATTATTGGCGGCTGTGGCTTGCGGATTATTTAAGGGATTAGTTAAATTATTATTAGCTGCAGCAGGATTAAGCTGGCTATTTGGCGAAGTAATAAGAGTAGTATTTTTGCCTAAATTGGCAATTGCGGCATCAAGATTAGAATTAACTGCCGACTCTTGATTTGCCACTTGATTAGCTGCCTGATTAGGATTAGCTGCTTGGCTAGGCAATTGATTAGCGTTTTGATTGCTGTTTTGCCCGGCAATTTGCTCGCTGCTGCCGGAGCTTGCTGCTAAAAGGCTATTTAAAATTTGGTTGATAAGCTGGCTATTTTGATTGCTTAAAACCGAATTGCTATTATTATTTAGCATAGCTTGCAAAGATTTGCTTAGCTGGCTAAGCAAACTGCCTAAATCGGGGGCGGTGTTTATCTGATTAAATAAACCCTGCACAAAGCCGGGGTTTAGCTTAAGCTCGCTTAAAACAGTGGCTATATCGCCCTTAATATGATTAGCATTGGGGTAATTGGCTAAGGCTTCTTTAAGGATTTGGCCTGCTTGGTCGGCTGTTAAGTTTTGGCTTAAAGTACGGCTTAGGATATTTTGGATATCGGCCGGCAAGGCCTTAAAGCTGCCGGAATTTAAAAGGGCATTATTGTTGGCGGCTGCGGCATTATCCTGGTTTGGGTTGGATGTTGCTTGCTCTACAACTTTTAGCACCAAGGTTTGGCCATCATTTTGGCTAACTTTAAGCATAATATCGCTACCTTGCTTTAAATTAGGGTTGCCTTCTATGCGTGCTTTAAGCAAGCCATTGGCCGTTTTTAGATTTACTGTTTCGCCATTGGTAAATAAAACTTTGGCATTAAAGGCTGCTTGTTTGGGCAAATCATTTAAAGAAATTTCGGCCAAAGCAGGGCTGGTTGTGCTTAAATTTTTATGGCCGGATATAGTGTTTATATCCATATGGATATCCTCTTTTCTGTAATTTTGCTAAAAAAAGTAAAAAATTTAAATAAATTTACGCTTAATGCTTGCAAAAATTGCTAAAATAACGTATGATTACTGTATAGTAATTATATCGAAATTTGCAATTGATTACTTAATAAAAAATTCTATTGCCGATTGGGGCTGCTTATATGGCCGTTTATACTATAGGAATTGCCGATTATAAAATTGGTAAGCAACAAGATATGTTAACCACCTTGGGCTTAGGCTCTTGCGTGGGTGTAATTCTTTATGATCCTACCGCCAAAATAGGGGGTATGGTGCATATAATGCTGCCTACTTTTAATGGCCTGCAAGGCCAAAACAAATTAAAGTTTGCCGATACCGGTATTATGGAGCTTTATAATAAGCTTTGTCTTTCCGGGGTGCGTCGTACTGCTATTCAGGCTAAAATGGCCGGCGGTGCGCATATGTTTGGTCAGGCCAATCGTGCTAATGTAATGCGGATTGGCGATAATAATGTTGAAGCTTGCCGTCAAACCTTGGCTAAATTAAGAATACCTATTTTAGCCCAGGATACCGGTGGAAACCATGGTCGTACCATCGAGCTTTATACCGCCGACGGCAGTTTAAAAATAAAAACCATAGGTAAGGGCGAAAGAACCATATAATTATCAAATCAGGAGGGATTTTTAATGTCCAAGGTGCTAATTGTTGACGATGCTGCTTTTATGAGAATTCAGATTAAGAATATGCTCACTAAAAACGGCTACGAGGTTATTGGGGAGGCCGAAAACGGTGCTATTGCTGTTGAGAAATATAAAGAGCTTAAGCCCGATATTGTAACAATGGATATTACCATGCCGGAAATGAGCGGCCTGGAAGCCTTAGCGGCCATTGTTAAATTCGATTCGGCTGCAAAAGTGGTTATGGTTTCGGCAATGGGGCAAGAGGGCATGGTACGCGATGCTATCTTATCCGGCGCTAAAGGCTTTATCGTTAAGCCATTTAAAGAAGATGGAATTATTTCGGCCATCAAAAAGTTGGGCTAACTCTCGCTAATAGGGAAAATAATATAGGCAAGGTGATTTTATGACTGAACGCGATCCAATGATAGATGTGTTTATATTTGAAACTCAGCAATTACTGGAAACTTTAGAAGATATCATGTTGCAAGCGGAAAAATCCAACTTGATGAGCGATGATCAAGTTAATGAAGTCTTTAGAGTTATGCACACTATAAAGGGATCTTCAGGGATGATGTCCTATGATGGCTTAGCCAAAATATCGCATACCGTTGAAGATTTATTTTCTCAAATTAGGGAGAAAAAGGCGCGCAGTGCCGACTGGGGGCAGATTTTTGATATTGTTTTAGCCGCCGGCGACATGATTAAGGCCGATATCGATCGGATTAGCATCGATCAAGAACCGGTGGAAGATGATGTGGAATTGCAGGAAAAGGTAAAGCATTATTTGGGCTTATTGGATCATCGTGTGCCCAAGGCCGATGATGAGCAAGCCGAAGCCGAGCCTGCTGCCGAAGCCGCAACAAGCACTGCTGCTGCTCCTGCGGCAGTTGATTTAAGCGAAAACGAATCATTATTACCCACCGATGATAATGAAAATGCCCCTTATTATAAATTAAAAATTAACTTTGATAAAGATTGCCAAATGGAAAATATCCGTGCTTTTGGCGTGGTAAATGATTTGCGCGAGTATTGCCGTAAAATGGCGCATGTTCCCGAGGATTTAATGGGTGATGCCGCCAGTAAGGAGATTATCGAAAAAGGCTTTATTGTTTATTTGCAATCATCAGTTAACCCGGATATTATCAAAGAGGCTATTGATCAAACTATCTTTTTAGAAAAGTCAACAATTATGCAATTAGGCGAGCAAAACGAGGAAATTCCGGCCTCGATTAGGCCACCTAAGCCTAAGCCGGCGCCGGTTGCAGCCGATAAGGCGGCCAGCAAAAATGCGCCTCCGCCGGAAACTGCCAAGCAGAGCTTTATCAGTGTAAATGTTAGCAAGGTAGATAAATTGCTGGATTTAGTTGGCGAAATTGTAACTACCGAATCGATGGTTACTAAAAATCCGGAAATTACCGCCTTAAAGGTCGAGAGTTTTGAAAAAGCATCGCAGCAGCTAAAAAAGCTAATTAGCGAATTACAGGATACGGTGATGTCGGTGCGGATGTTGCCGGTATCTACAACTTTTCATAAAATGAATCGTATTGTTAGGGATATGAGCAAAAAGATCAATAAAAGTGTTGATTTGGTAATTTTGGGCGAGCAAACCGAGGTTGACAAAAACATTATTGATAGTTTATCCGATCCCTTAATGCATTTAATTCGTAATGCGGTAGACCATGGCCTAGAAACCACCGCCGATCGCGAGGCTATAGGCAAGCCAACAACCGGTACAGTAACTTTGGAGGCACGCAATACCGGCAGTGATGTTACTATTACCGTAACTGATGATGGCAAAGGCCTAGACCGCAATAAGCTAATAGAAAAAGCGCAGCTTAACGGCATTACAACTAAAACTGCTGATGAGATTAGCGATAAAGAGGCTTTTGGTTTTATCTTTATGCCCGGATTTTCTACCAAGGAAAAGGTTACCGAGTTTTCCGGCCGTGGGGTGGGCATGGATGTGGTGCGTCGTAATATCGAGAAGGTGGGCGGCGTGGTATCTATTGATAGCACTTTAGGCAAAGGCACCTCGATTCAGATAAAAATCCCCTTAACCTTGGCGATTATCGAGGGTATGAAGCTGGAGGTAGGCGATTTAGTATTTATCATTCCTATTCTTTCGATACAGGAGTCGTTTAAGCCGAGTGCGGATGATATATTCTTAGATCCTGACGGTAATGAGATGATTATGTTACGCGGCGAATGTTATTCGGTGATGCGTTTATATCAGATTTTTGATATAGAGCCTAAAACGACGCAGCCGGAGGAGGGTATTTTAATTAGGATAACTACAGATACTGATACATATTGTATTATGGCTGATAAGTTATTGGGTGAGCAGCAGGCGGTAGTTAAGCCTTTACCTGCATATATACAAAGGCATAATCATAATATGCATGGATTAGCCGGTTGTACTATTTTGGGTGATGGTTCGATTAGTTTAATAGTGGATGTTAATTCGCTGGTAATGCATAAGTAGATAAAAAAGGGCTATCGCAATTGAGCGGTAGCCCTAAAATTTTCCAAAAGTTTTTGCTTTTGCTTTTTGCAAAAAGCAAAGGTCTTATCTTTTGAACTTGATCTTTTGAACTTGGGTTTTTTCTTTCAATTATGGAAAGGGTAATGTAGGTTAGATTGGATTATGTAGTGCCTGCCAAAACTGATAATCGAATTGATAAAATTGAAAGAAAGCTGATATTTTTATTTGCGGAGCACCAAGTTAACGAGGATAGAAATAGAATATTTTCGGAGCAAAGAAAAACTGGAGTTACAAGCTAGGCTTGAGTACCCTAAAAGGGTAGCAAGC
>CAYJPF010000055.1:0-17920 GCA_964372025.1 uncultured Peptococcaceae bacterium
GGCAAAAACCGCCCACCTGGAAAATACAAAATACCGCTCCAGCTACATTTTACAGCTTAGTAAATTGCCTTGCTCGCTAGCTGCTCTTGATATCAAATCTTATCTTCGATTGCTAGCCTTTTAGGGTATTTTACTTTAGTTCGGATTATATAGGTTTGGCTAACACAAAAAGGGGCTGTCGCAAATACTATTTGCAATAGCCCCTTCTTTTCATCCATGACGCTTGTTGGTTTCTTGCTTGACCTTGAGGGCTGTTTTGGCTTCGCCAAAAGGCGCTTACTGGCTATTTTGGCTTCGCCAAAAGACGCCGGGCTTTTAAGTTGCTTCTTTTTTTAATCAGTTATCTTCATTAAAAAATTTGCTCTAATTTGCTTTTTGTTGCTTAAAAGCCCTCAAAACCTTTAATACCTTGGGGGCTCTGCCCCCAATTCCCCCGCAATTTTTTGAAAAAAATTGAGTAAAACTTTTAAAAATAGTTAATACAATAGGCCCTTTTTTAGCTCAACTTATTCTTAAGCGCAAGCACCTTTTGATGTATTTCGTTTATAATTAGCTTAAACTCATCATCAGTTTTGCCGCTGGGATCATCCAAACCCCAGTTTTCGGCATATTGCGATGGCACATTAGGGCAGCTTACATTGCAACCCATAAAAATTACAATATCCGGATCGGGAATATCAGCCAACTTTTTATTAAATTGGCTTTTTTCCATATCCAAATCGTAAATCTCTTTGATTAGCCTTACCGCATCTTGATTGATCTGCGATTTAATCTCTGTGCCGGCCGAATAACTAATAAAAATATCAGCGGCAAGCATTTTTCCAAGCGCTTCGGCCATCTGGCTTCTACATGAATTATGATTGCAAATAAATGCTACTTTAGGCTTGCCATCAGACTTTATTTTAGGCTTATAACTAGCAAAATTATAATCGATATCCAATATACCATCATCCCCAAAATAATGAATAGCAGCTACCGGACATTTTCTTTCACAACCATGGCAACCATGCACGCAGCCATTAGCATATACAACTTTAGGCTTATCAGTTTTTAAATCCGGCTTGTACACACCATGCTTACACATATCATTGCAGGCCATACAGCCTATACACTTATCATAATCAATTATCGGATACCAGCCCATACTCATTGCCATTTCTCCTTTAAATCGTGCTAATCTATAAATGAATTATATGCTAAATCAGCAAGTACCAGCGCTTTAATATAATTTTCGCCCCAGGACTCTTTATATCCCGACCAATCTGTACCGTTAAAGAAACTATCGATATCCGCAGGCTCAACTTCGATTGCCTCTTGTTCGGCTATATATTGGATTATTAAAGTGTTTTTAACCTGATTTTCAAAGATAATCTTTTCTTTCTCTAAATAATCCTCAAGGCCGGCATAACCCATCTCGATTAATAATCCGTCAACAGTCATGCCATAAGCTAAGGCATCATGATAAATTGTATCCTCGGTGATAGCTATATAATAATCCAGCATAGCCGGCGGTAGCTCGTTAAAAGTAGCAATATCGATTAATGCTTGGCTAAGATACTGCCTTTTTTGCTCGGATAACATTTCTTCTTTAAGCAGCGTTTTAAAAGCATCAACTGTGGAAAACTGCCCACCGGAAATTTGCGCCATATAGGCATCGGTAAGCTCTTCGGGCGAGCTTAATACAATGCCCAAGCCGGCTAAAACCGAATTAAGCTCGGCTTGCAATGCCTCGTCTGTTACTGTAAGCTGCTCTTGTGGCACTTCGATAGCACTATAATCAGCCATGGTAATATAATCGTCGGTATTGATATCTTTAAAAAAGCCTTGCTCGTCAAAATAATCACTTTGATACATATGATGATGCTCTTCGCCTTCTTGCTCCATCAGCTCTAATTCGCTTACCGGCGGCAGGCCTGTGCCCGATTGCTCGCTTGCCTCTTCGGCTTCTGTTGCCGAATTATCGGCGCAGGCAGCCAGCATAAATATGCTTATAAGACCGATTAAAAAGTAAAGTATTGTTTTTTTCATGTTGCTCCTCCTTTAAAATGCCAAATAGAACATGTAAAATCCGATTAATGCCATAAGTAAGCCCATGATAAATTTGAGGATATTACTAAGCTTGCCATACCTATTACTTTGCGCTAGCTTTTGCACAAAACCTACCCAAGTGCCACAAATAATAGCTAAAATACCATGACCTAAGGAATATAATAAAAGCAATAATATGCCCCAAGCAAGGCTGCCTTTACCGGCAACCACCGCCAACAAGGCAATTAATACCGGTGTAGAGCAAGGCGATGAAAATACTCCGCCCAATATCCCTGCTATTAATGCCCCCAAATAACCCTTTTTTTTGTTTTTGGCAATTAAGTAGCTGGAGGGAATAAACTCGTATATGCCCCAGGTTTGTAATGATAATAATAGCATCAATACCCCCAGTAACAAATACCACCAACCGGCAGTTGTGCCGATTAAACCACCTGCCATCGTAGCTACTACACCCAAAGTTGTAAAAGTAATTGCCGAACCAAGCGCAAAGGTTAGCGGTAATAAAAAGGCCTTTTTAGTTGTTCGCTCGCCCGTGCCACCTACATAACCTACAATTAGTGGCACCGCAGATAAAGCACAAGGCGTAAACGAAGTTAAAATGCCGGCCAGCAATGCCAGCAAAGGGGCAAGCCAGGTAGTTTGAGTGATAAGCGCAGATAAAGCCGCAAGCCAACCGTCGATCATTGCGCTACCCCCATATCGGCAAGGATCATGCGCATTTGTTCTTCAGTTAAACCACCTTGATGCACAGTAAAAATATGCTCGCCCGTTTCTTTATGGGCATACATCTGAAAGGGAATTAATCTGCTTACTTCCTCACCGGGCATATAAGCGCTACCATCGGCATTAAATATTGCCTGGGTGGGAATTACCTGCACCGGGTAGCCATCCGAACCATTAGGGTTTTGCCATACATCTACAAATTTGATAATTGCCTGCTCCTGAAATTCTTCATTTAGCGCTATAAGTATCGGCGCCATCTCTTTACAAGGAACACAATCATCTGCACCAAAATCAATCAATATCGGCAATTGATATTCTTTTAGCCCCACCAAATCAATAGCTGTTGCATTTAATGCAAAATCGTCGGGAATATTGGCCTGCTGAGCCAAATCGTCATCAGCTTTAGTTTGCATAAAATAGATACTGACTACAATGCCCACCATTAATAAGGGAATGATAATTTTTAATAATTTGCTATTTTGCACTTAATATCCTCCTTAGCCATTTAATATCTGTATTTATTATATCAAAAATATTTGATTTGTCAACATTTATATAAAATATTCTTGATATGACTTGATTTTAGGCTTTATGTTGGTTTTTGCTTGTTAGCAACCAAATACCTACCACCTTGCCAACCCTATTAATGTTGACAGGCCTCGACACACAATGATATAATAATCACAAAGTGATTATTATCAGCCTGTCAAAAAAAGCCAAAATTTCATTCCCCGTGGGGGGATGGAAAGGGGGGCTTGCCCCCCTTGCGTTGTTGAATTGCAGCGTAAGCTGCCAATATTCTTTCCCGGTTCTGGAAAGAATATTGTTCAGGCTGGCAAAAAACGCAGTTTTTTGACGGCCTGATAATAATCACAAAGTGATTATGTAATGATATAAAAAGGGAGCTCTAATAATGAAATCTATAAAAATGAAAATCTTAATTTCTATCCTACCTGTGGTGATGGTAGTTATGGCTTTAGTTATTGTTTTATTTTTGAATGGCATGAATAAAAGCACGGTTTCTGCTTTGGAAGAATCCATGAAATCAAGTGCTACAATTGCTTCGCTGGCCGTGCAAAAGCAGCTGGAAGCATATAAAGATTTATCATTGCAATTTGCCTATGATCAAATTTTAAGCCAAAGCATTCCCCATCAAAATGCGGCTAATTATGATGAAGTAAAAAATGAAGTGCTTGCTTACTGCGAAGAATTAAGAGCTGCTCATGATTTTGGCTTTTTACAGGTGATGGATAAAGATGGTATCGAGCTAAGCACCGGTATGGATTTTGCTTATGAGCCTTATTTTCATCATGTGCGCGATGAGGGTACACCCTATATTACCGATTATATCACCAGCATGATCACCGGCGATTTACTTATTATGGTAGCAGCCCCTATTGAAAGAAATGGCCAGTTCGACGGTTGTGTACTTTATGCGGTAAGCCCGGCCTCTTTTTCAAAAATTATCAGCCAAGTTGTAATCGGCGAAGGCGGCATTGCCGAAATGATAGATAGCAGCGGCACCATTATTGCCAGCCCCAATACCGAATTGGTAACCAATAAATATAATATTCTTGATGAGTTAAAAAATGATCCCCAATTGGCCGATTTTGCCTTAATAATCCAAAACTTGGTGGATGGTAATTCCGGTTTTATGGATTATGCCCAAAATGGTGTAAATAAATTTGCAGCATATACCCCCATCGAAGGCACAAATGGCTGGGGGCTTTATATTAGTGCTGATCAAAATGTGTTTTTTGAGCAGATGAATACATCTATGTACACTAATATCATTGTTGCGCTTATTGCCATTCTTATTCTTGTTTTTGTAATTTTTGCGGTAGCCAATAATATCTCTAAACCGGTTAAATTATGCGCAGACAGGCTGGCTAAACTTGCCGATGGCGATTTGAAATCGCCTGTACCCCATATAAATACCAAAGACGAAACCAGGGTACTTGCCAATTCTACCAAAACTATTGTTAATAATTTATCTATTATCATTGATGATACCAGCCTAAAGCTTGGCGAAATGTCTAAGGGCAATTTTGCCATAGAAACTAATGTGCAGGATTATTTTGTAAACGACTTTAAGCCTTTGGCCATAGCCATGCATAATCTGGTAGCTAAAATGACCGAAACCCTTACCCAAGTGGATCTATCATCCCGACGGGTAAATGCCGATGCCGAACAGGTGGCATCAAGTGCCCAATCTTTAGCGCAAGGCACCAATCAGCAGGCATCATCTATTCAAGAATTATCGGCAACAATTGAAGATATAACCCAAAAAATTAATGATAATTCCGCAAATGCTCAAAATGCAAATGCCGTTAATTATAAGGCTATAGTTGCAGTTACCGCATTTACCGAACAAATCCGGGAAATGATGACGGCGATGTCGCAAATCGATAATAAATCGCAGGAAATTAGCAAAATTATCAAAACAATTGATGATATTGCTTTTCAAACCAATATTCTTTCGCTTAATGCAGCAGTTGAAGCAGCCAGGGCCGGAACCGCCGGCAAAGGTTTTGCGGTGGTAGCCGATGAGGTGCGCAATTTGGCAATAAAATCGGCACAATCGGCAAGCGATACCGCCACCTTAATAGCAGATACGCTGATGGTGGTTGAAAATGGCAATAAAATTGCCGATGCAACCTCAAAATCGGTAGGCGGAATTCTGCAAAATGCCAAAGAGCTGGGGGCATTAGTCGAAATTATTGCCGCAACTTCAGAAGAAGAAGCAGCTGCTGTAAATCAAATCAATAAAGGCGTAGAGCAAATTTCGGCAGTGGTACAAACAAACTCGGCCAAAGCACAAGAAAGTGCAGCGGCAAGCGAAGATCTTTCCGGTCAATCGCAAAAGCTGGAAATAATCATTTCTCGCTTTACCCTTAAAGAGGCTGCTGCAATAGAGGCAATTAATAATAGCAAAAATATCCATAATCAGCAATTATTGCAATAAGGCAGCAATTTTAAAACCTTTTAACCCTGCGCTAAAGAGGTGCCATAATGAGAACCGTTATAGTTGTAGATGATGAGCCGATTACCAGGCTGGATATCTGCCAAATTTTAATAGAGCAAGGCTTTAAGGTATTGGATCAGGCCGGCGATGGCTTTGATGCGGTAGAGCTTTGCCGCTTGCATCGCCCCGATATTGTTTTAATGGATGTGCGAATGCCTATTTTTGATGGCATCAGTGCTACCCGCATTATTATAGACGAGGATTTAGCCGGCTGCGTGGTTTTGCTTACCGCTTTTTCGGATCGCGAATTAATAGAGCAAGCAAGTGAAGTGGGTGCCGGCGGCTACTTAATTAAACCACTGGATCAAAGCCTGGTATTACCCACGATAGAAGTTGCCTATGCCCAAAGCCTAAAGCTGCGCAATACCCGTAAACAAAGCGATGAGGCACAGCAAAAGCTGCTTGAGCTAAAGCTTATCGAAAGAGCCAAGGGTATTTTAGCCAAGCAAAAGCAGATATCCGAGCTGGATGCCTATAATGAGCTGCGTAAAGTATCTATGGCTAAGCGTTGTAGCATAGTATCGCTGGCCAATATCATTGTAGATCAATACCAAAACAGCGATATCCGTAAAAGAAAAAAGGCCAAATTGCTTAATATCTGGGCAATTGACGAAAAAGCTGCTGACGAAAAAATACGCAAATATGCCAAGCTTAATAATATAACTTTTGATATAGCCTTAGATCAGCTATATCAGCAGCAAGAGGCACGGAGGTAACAATGGATATTTATAGCCTTTGCCAAAAGCATACCGACTTAAACGCTGTCGATATCCAAAAGCTTGAACAAATCGCCGCCATATTGCCATTGATATCCGATTTAAGCAATAGCGATGTTTTTATCAATTGCATGGATATTTACAATAATACAGCCCTAGTAATAGCACAGGCCATCCCTCAATTTAATGAATCGGCATATCAAAATAATGTGGTGGGCACCTATGCCCTAAGGCAAAACGAGCCTGCCGTATATCAGGCGCTGGAAAAAGGCATTACCAGCCATGATTTAAAAGCAATTACCCAAGAAGGCGCTTCGGTAAAGCAGGATGTAGTGCCAATTAAAGGCCAAAATGGCCATACAATTGGGGTGCTGATTAGGGAAAAGGATATCTCTCACTTTTTGCGCAATGATAAAAAATTGGCTATGCTAATTCGGGAAAATAATGAGCAGGCCTCCAAATTAAGCATTTGCGGCGAGCCGGGCGATTTAGTTAATATTCGGGAAATTCATCATCGTGTCAAAAACAATTTGCAAATGATTATCTCGATTATGAATTTACAAATGCGCCGCAGCCAAAATGAAGAAGTAAACCTAATCCTACGCGAGCATATACAGCGCATTATGAGCATTGCCACCATTCACGAAATGCTAATTGGCGAGCAAGCAGATGAAAGCATATCCTTGCAAATGCTGCTTAATAAAATTTGTAGGAATATTAAAGTGGTTTCGGCCGGTAGCAAGGCTATTAATATTAAAGTAACAGGCGATGATTTAATAATTGCCTCCGATATTTCCACCCCTATTGCCATCGTGGTAAACGAGCTGGTTAGCAATGCCATCGAGCATGGTTATGCCCAACAAGATAGCGGCCAAATAGCCGTAAATGTTAGCCGCGGCACACTTTATACCACTATCACCATCCAAGATTATGGCTGCGGCTATACTCTACCCGATACTAAATCAAGCAGTAGCCTAGGGCTAGAGCTGGTTGCGCTTACCGTTAAGGATAAGCTTAAAGGGGTTTTTAGGGTTATGTCGAGCCAAAACGGCACTAAGGCCTTTTTTACCATCAAAATGATTTAATTTAACCGCAAAAAAACTATTGCATTTTTTTAAAATATATGTTAAGATTAGGATGTGCAACAGTGCACATCTATGAAGCAATAAGGCTAAGCCTACGCAATGCGTATGGGCTTGGCTTTTTTTGTTTTTAAAAGCCGCTATCTAAAAATAGGGCGGTTTAAACAAGCGAGGTGGTATTATTTCGGCTCAGAACATTTTAAGTGTTGGCATCGATTTAGGCACATCAACTACCCAGGTTATTTTTAGCCGTTTAAAGATGGAAAATACCGCCTCTTTCTTTGCTGTTCCACGGGTATCGATAGTAGAAAAAGAAATTGTCTATTTAGGCCAAATCCACAGCACCCCACTTATCGGCAACAGCTTAATAAATGCCGACAAAATCAGGGATTTAGTCGAGGGCGAATACCTCAAAGCAGGTGTTTTGCCCAGCGAGCTATCTACCGGGGCGGTAATTATTACCGGCGAATCGGCCAGAAAAGAAAATGCTCGTGCTGTTTTGCAAAGTTTAAGCGATTTAGCCGGCGAATTTGTAGTTTCGACAGCAGGCCCCGATCTTGAGGCCATAATTGCCGGCAAAGGCAGCGGCGCTTGGCAGTATTCGCTTGATAATAATTGTTTAGCCGCTAATATTGATATCGGTGGTGGCACATCAAATATCGTGCTCTTTAATAATGGCGAAATAATTGCCAAAGGCTGCGTGGATATTGGCGGCAAGCAGATTTGCTTTGATCGGCAAATGCAGATTACCTATCTTAGCAAAAGCGCCAAACTAATTGCCGATAGCTGCAATATAGCAATTAGTGAGGGCTCAAAAACATCTATCGAGCAATTAACTATCATCTGTGCCAAAATGGACGAATTGCTATGCGATTTGCTAAAAGGCGATTTTAGCCCCTTATTAAGCGCCATCGAAACAAAGGGCAGCAGCAAATATTTGCCCGGCGGCAATAAGCCAAAAGTGTTTTTTTCGGGCGGTGTGGCCGCTGCCATATATACGCAGCAGCCGGATTTATTGGCCTATAATGATATCGGTATGATTTTAGGCCAAAAAATAGCAAAAGGCCTGGTTGCCGATGAATATACTATTTGCCAAGGCAGCGAAACAATTCGCGCCACGGTAGTAGGTGCCGGTAATTATACCACCACTATATCCGGTAGTACCATCTTTTACAGTGCTGATTTATTCCCCTTTAAAAATGTTCCCGTGCTTAAGCTTAGCCCTGCCGAAGAGCAAAAATGCTATGCTGATCAGGGGCATTGGCTGGCTCAAAAAATACAATGGTTTTGCCGCCAATGTGCGCAAGAGCAAATACTTTTGGCCATCGAGGGCATTAATAATCCCAGCTATGAGCAACTTGTGCAAATGGCCAAAACCATAACTTTAGCCGCCAAGGCAGCATTGCCATCTAATATACCATTGCTAATCGCAGTTAAAAATGATATAGCCAAAGCTTTGGGGCAAACCATAAATACGATGATGGCCGATACTCATGCAGTAATTGTAATTGATGCTGTTGCGGTAGAACATAATGATTATATAGACCTTGGTAAACCGCTGATGGAAGGGCTGGTAATTCCGGTAGTGGTAAAAACCCTAATCTTTGCATAAACAAGGAGATAGAATATGGCAATAAAAGTACTTTTAGCAGGTCAAATCTTTAATTTCAACTCGATAAAAGAAGTGCTGGCAAAAGCCAATGAAGAAAAATCGGGCGATGTTTTAGCCGGCATAGCAGCTAAATCGGATATCGAAAGAATAGCGGCTAAGCAGGCTTTGGCCAATATGCCCTTATCCGAGCTGCGGGAAAATCCGGTAGTGCCTTATGAGCAAGACGAGGTAACCAGGATTAATCAAGATACTTTAAACGAAACAATCTATAATACCATTAAAGGCTTAACGGTAGGCCAATTTAGAGAATGGCTTTTGGATGATAAAACCACATCCCAAGCTATTAAACATATTACTCCTGCCCTTACGGCCGAGATGATAGCTGCTGTTACCAAGCTGATGAGCAATTTAGATTTAGTTTATTGCGCAGCTAAAATCGAGGTAACCGCATGCTGCAATACCACCATCGGCAAACAAGGCACTTTAGCTACACGCCTGCAACCAAATCATACTACCGATAATGTAGAGGGCATTACCGCCTCGCTTTTAGAGGGCTTAAGCTATGGCTGCGGCGATGCACTAATTGGGCTTAACCCGGTTAATGATACAGTTGCCAGCCTAAGCGAGGTGCTTAAAAGATTTGACGAAGTAAAAAATCTTTATCAAATACCTTCGCAAATTTGTGTGCTTGGTCATATTACCACCCAAATCGAGGCCCTTAAAAACGGTGCTCCGATGGATATGATTTTTCAGTCGATAGCCGGTAGCGAAAAGGGCAATACCGCTTTTGGCTTTTCGAGCGAAACAATCGAAGAAGCCAAGTATTTGCTAAAAAAATACGGCCATGCTAGCGGGCCAAATCTATTTTATTTTGAAACAGGGCAAGGCAGCGAGCTATCATCAGATGCCCATTATGGCGCAGATCAGCTAACCATGGAGGCCAGATGCTATGCCTATGCCCGTAACTGGGCGCCGTTTATGGTTAATACGGTAGTTGGTTTTATCGGCCCGGAATATTTATACGATAGCAGGCAAGTGATTAGAGCCGGGCTAGAGGATCATTTTATGGGCAAGTTATCGGGTATTGCTATGGGTTGCGATTGCTGCTATACAAATCATATGCTGGCCGATCAAAATGATATCGAAAATTTAGCGCTATTGCTGGCCAATGCCGGTGTTAACTATATATTGGGCGTACCGGCAGGTGATGATATTATGCTAAATTATCAAACCAATGCCTATCATGATATTAGCGCTATCCGCCAAATTGTGGGCAAAAGGCCAATTAAAGAGTTTGAGCTTTGGCTGGAAAAAATGGGCATTATGGAAAATGGCCGCTTAACCGCACAAGCAGGCGACCCAACAATCTTTAGCAAAAGGAGATGATAACTTGACTATAATAGCCGACAAAGAGCTGATCAGCAAACTTGTAGAGGAAGTTTTAATTGGCTTGGCCGCCAAGCCGAGCAATTCGGCCAATCCGAGCAAGCCGAGCAAGCCGAGCAAGCCGAGCAATTCGGCCAATTTGGCCAATCCGAGCAATCCACCCGGTAAAATAACAGGCAAAGCACCTTCCCCGGAAGATGATGATAGAGCCTATGCGCCACCTTTTGCCCCAAGCTATACAGCCAATCAAGAGCTTTGCCCGGCTGAGGCTAATGGCGCAATGCTTGATCTTAGCTCGCCTAAAGCCAAAGCCGAAATTTTGCTTACTGATCCTCAAGATTATGATGCCTTGCAGCGCATGAAAGCCACAACAGTGGCCAGAATAGGGGTAGGCCGATGTGGTAGCAGGTTAAATACCAGAACCCTGCTAACCCTTAGAGCAGATCATGCAGCAGCCAGGGACGGCGTTTTTAAATGCGTAGATCGTAAACTGCTTAAGCAGCTGGATTTATTTACTGTGCAAACCGATTGCGAGGATAAAAACCAATACCTAACCCGACCGGATCTGGGCAGATTACTTTCTGAAGAGGCGCGCGAATGGTTAGATCATAAATGCCAAAAAAATCCCGATGTGCAAATCTATATAAGTGATGGCTTATCCTCCACCGCAATCGAGGCTAATTTGCCCAAAATTTTGCCAATCCTTAATGAAGGGCTAAAGGCCAAAAATATCAAAACAGGTACGCCGTTTTTCTTAAAATATGGCCGTGTTGGCTCGATGGATCATATATCCGAGCTGCTGGGTGCTACGGTTACTTGTGTGCTAATCGGCGAGCGGCCGGGGCTTGCTACCGCCGAAAGCATGAGCGCCTATATTGCCTATAAAGCAACGGTTGGCATGCCCGAAGCCAGGCGTACCGTAGTATCTAATATTCATGCATCCGGCATTAATGCGGTAGAAGCAGGGGCCTATATCTGCGATGTTATCGAAGCTATTTTAAAAAATAAAGCCAGTGGTGTAGAACTGAGCAGATTGGGGGGCTAAATGAAAGGCGATGCTATAGCAGTAAAAATACTTTCGGTAAAAATGATTCCCAATGCCGACCCGGCTCTTTTAAAATCTATAGGTGCTTTAGAAGGCGAGCGCAGTTTGGGCATTATCACCACCGATAGCGACGATGTTTCCTATGTGGCTCTTGATGAAGCAACCAAAAATGCTCGGGTTAGGGTAGCTTATGCCTCGAGCATGTATGCCGGGGCAGCAAATGCAAGCACAAAGCTTGCCGGGGAATTTATTGGCATTTTGATTGGCCAAAACCCGGCCGAAGTACGCTCCGGCTTGGATGCTGCCATCAACTTTATCGAAAACGATGCCTGCTTTTACAGTGCCAATGATGATGATAGTATTGTTTATTTTGCCCATTGCATATCAAAAACGGGATCTTATCTATCGGCAATGGCTAATGTGGCGGAAGGCTTAGCAATGGCCTATTTAATAGCGCCCCCCCTAGAGGCAATGCTGGGTATAGATGCCGCCTTAAAGGCCGCCGATATCACCATGAATTTATTCTATGGCCCACCCACCAATACCAATTTTGGCGGCGGCTTATTTAGTGGCGATCAGGCAGCCTGCAAAGCAGCCTGTGCCGCCTTTGCCGATACGGTATATGCTATTGCCGAACAACCCCTATTAAACGAGAGGTATTCCATATGAAACTAGATAAAGATTTACAGTCGATACAGGAAGTTCGTAATCTAATCGACGAGGCCAAAAAAGCCGCCACAGTTTTAGAGCAGATGAGCCAAGAGCAATTGGATAAAATTGTACAGGCAATTGCTTTAGAATGCGAGGCCAATGCCGAATATCTGGCCAAAATGGCCAATCAGGAAACCGGCTATGGTATTTGGCAGGATAAAGTGCTTAAGAATTTGCTAGGCAGCACTACAACTTATCAATATATCAAGGATATGAAGGTAAAGGGCATTATCAAAGAAGATGCCGCACAAGGCATTATCGAAATTGGTATTCCCTTAGGCATAATTGCCGCCCTTATCCCTTCCACCAATCCCACCTCTACCACTATGTATAAATGCTTAATTGCGCTAAAGGCCGGCAATAGCATAATTATCAGCCCCCATCCCGCTGCCTTAAACTCGATAACCGCAACGGTGGATATCATCAATCAAGCTGCTCAAAAAGCAGGCGCACCCCAAGGGGCAATTTGCTGCATTAAAACAGCCACCGCCCAGGCAACCGATGCGCTGATGAAATCTAAAGATATAGCGCTTATCCTGGCTACAGGCGGCGAGGCAATGGTGCGTGCCGCCTATAGCTCGGGCAATCCTGCAATTGGCGTTGGCCCCGGTAATGGCCCTGCTTTTATCGATAAAACCGCCGATATAGCTTTGGCAGTTAGCAGAATTATCGAGAGTAAAATCTTTGATAATGGCACTATTTGCGCTTCGGAGCAATCGATTATCACCGAAGAGGCCATAGCCGCCAAGGTAGAGGCCGAGCTAATAGCCCAAGGTGGCTACTTTTTAAGCGATGAGCAATCCCTACAGCTTGGCAAATTTTTGCTGCGAGCAAATGGCACCATGAATCCGCAAATTGTAGGCAAATCGGTACAATATATTGCCGATTTAGCAGGGCTAAGCATACCCCAAGGCATTAAGGTATTGCTATCGCGCCAAACCAATGCCGGCAAAGATAATGCCTATGCCCGCGAAAAGCTTTGCCCAATCCTGGCCTATTTTGTCGAAAAAGATTGGCAGGCTGCCTGCAATCGTTCCATTCAAATTCTCAATATCGAAGGCGTAGGCCATACAATGACAATTCATGCCGAGGATAAAAATATAATCCGAGAATTTGCGCTTCAAAAGCCGGTATCCAGGCTGCTTGTTAATACCTCCGCCTCGGTTGGCGGCGTAGGCGCTACCACTAATTTAGCGCCGGCACTTACTTTAGGCTGCGGCTCGGTTGGCGGCAGTGCAACCTCGGATAATGTAACACCTTTAAACCTAATCAATATTCGCAGAGTAGCCTGGGGTATTCGCGAAATGGCCGATCTTAGGGCGCAAAGCACAAATATTAGCCCGCCCCCGGTTAAGGCAAATGATGATGCAGGCATATCCTTTACCAAAGAGGATATAGCCATGATTACCGAAGCAGTACTGGCAAGATTAAATAAATAATAAAACAACTAAAATTTAGGAGGTAAATTAAAATGGCAGAAGTATTACAAGCTCTTGGTATGGTAGAAACTAAAGGATTAATCGGGGCTATAGAAGCAGCCGATGCCATGGTTAAGGCTGCCAATGTAACCTTAATTGGCAAAGTGCAAGTAGGTGGTGGCTTGGTAACCGTTATGGTTCGTGGCGATGTAGGCGCAGTAAAAGCAGCAACCGATGCCGGTGCTGCGGCAGCAGGTAGGGTTGGCGATCTGCTTTCTGTGCATGTTATCCCCAGGCCTCATGACGAGGTAGAGCTAATTCTACCTAAGCTTAAGTAATCAAGATTATGATAGCGCAAAGTAAAGCTCCAACAAAACCGCGAGCAAAAAGATTATCAAAAACAAATAATACCCAAATAAACAATACGGAGGACAAAAAAATGACAACAACATTACAAGCATTAGGCATGGTAGAAACTAAAGGTTTAATCGGCTCGGTAGAAGCAGCAGATGCTATGGTAAAAGCTGCAAATGTAACTTTAATTGGCAAGGTTCATGTAGGCGGCGGCCTGGTAACCGTTATGGTTCGTGGCGATGTAGGTGCGGTTAAAGCAGCTACCGATGCAGGCGCTGCAGCAGCAGGCAAAGTAGGGGAGTTGGTTTCGGTACATGTAATACCCAGACCCCATAGCGATGTAGAATTTATTTTACCCACCCTGGAAGCTTCTGATAAATAATTTAGCCCAGCATAAATAGGAGTACATGAGGTGATAAAAGCATGAATCCTGCACAACTGGAAAGCATTGTGGACGAAGTATTAAAAAGATTTAAAGACCAAGCCGTCAAGGCAGGTAGCAGTGATACTGCTCGCAGTGGTACTGCTTGCAGTGGTACTGCTCGCAGTGGTACTGCTTGCAGTGGTACTGCTTGCAGTGATACTGTAGCTAGCCAAGATAGCGAGCCATCAAGCCCGGCCATGATGATACCGCTTGAGGTTTCGGCCAGGCATGTTCATTTAACCCAGCAAGCAATCGAGATTTTATTTGGCCAAGATGCCCGGCTAATCAATAAACGCAATTTATCCCAGCCGGGGGAATTTTTAAGCGAGCAGCGCCTAAAGCTGATAACCGCCAAAGGGGTAATTGATAATGTGGCCGTACTGGGGCCTGCAAGATCTGCTATTCAATGCGAGCTATCCCTTAGCGATTGCCGAGCCTTGGGGCTAAATGCACCGCTAAATCAATCGGGCGATCTTAATGGGGCAGCCGATATTATAATGGTGGGCAGCCATGGGGTTTTAGAGGCTAAAGGTAGCGTAATTGTGGCCAAAGCCCATATTCATCTTACCCCTTGCCTAGCCCAAAAACTGGGGCTAGATAATGGCGAGCAGGTT
Source organism: uncultured Peptococcaceae bacterium (assembly GCA_964372025.1). Taxonomy (GTDB): domain Bacteria; phylum Bacillota; class Dehalobacteriia; order UBA4068; family UBA4068; genus CAYJBP01. The sequence goes on from CAYJPF010000055.1 coordinate 15,160, forward strand.
ATGGTGGATATCAAGAGCAAAAGACCGATAACCATCAATGATGTTCTGATAAGGGTAAGCGATAAATTTGCAGCGGCCATGCATATCGATTTTGATGAGGCCAATGCCTGCGGCTATGATCAAAATAGCATAATCAGGATCAGAGGCAAAAATATGGCCGAGCAAAGCAAGCCGCCACAGCAGGCAATGGCAGCGATAGCGGCAGCAATGCCAACGGCAGCCCTAACTAAAAAGCGGGTTGATCAGCCTAAAGTTATAACCGAAGCAATTGCCTTACAAATCATCAAAGGTTTTAGCGGCAATGCTATTGAATTTGCCCAAGGCACAATTATCACACCATCGGCTAAGGATATCTTTAATGCAAAAAAGATCAGTTTTGTTATCGCTTAAAGCTATAGCTTAAGGCGATAGCTTAAGGCGATAGCTTGCTACAAGGAGGAAAATTATGTTAATTTGCGAAGTAGTTGGCCATGTATGGGCAACCAAAAAAGAGCCGGCGCTAAACGGACAAAAGCTAATGGTAGTAAAAGAAACCGAAACCAATGAAAAAGACGGCGCGGTTTTTGTAGCAGCAGATCTGGTAGGAGCAGGCGTGGGCGAGCAGGTATTGGTGGTAAGCGGTAGCACCGCAAGAGTAGCTGTTAATGCAGCGCAAAGCTGCCCTATCGACTGCGCTATAGTTGGCATTATTGATAGCTTAGAGGTAAAAAACAGCTATCGCAACCAAGTAGGTGATTAAGATGACTTTAACCGATATCATATTTAAAGCAGGCATTTTAGGTTGCGGTGGGGCAGGCTTTCCTACCCATGCTAAATTAAGTGCCAATGTAGAGCATCTTTTGCTAAATGGTGCCGAATGCGAACCATTACTTAGAACCGATAGATATATTATGCTGCATAAGGCCGATCAGGTTATTATGGCGGCATCGGCAATACGTAAGTTTTTGGGCAATATCCCCTGTACCATAGCCCTAAAAGCCGCCTATAAAGAGGAAATAGCCGCCCTTAATACTGCCATTAAACAAATTGATGATCAAATAAATATCTATCCTATGCAAAGTTTTTATCCGGCAGGCGATGAGCAAGTAATAGTAGCGGAAGTAATGGCCAAACCGGTGCCGCCGGCCGGCATACCGCTTGATATTGGTTGTGTGGTAAGCAATATAGCAACCATGCTCTGCGTAGCCGAAGCAATAGAAAGCCATACCCCTTTTACCCAAAAATATCTTACCGTAACAGGTATGGTAAAAAAACCAACCGTAATTAAAGTTGCTGTGGGAACATCGTTTGAGGAATGTATAGAACTGGCAGGCGGCGCTATCAATCAAGACTATATTGTGGTATCGGGTGGCCCGATGATGGGGCAGTATATGACCAAGCAAGAGGCGCTAAGCTCTTTTATTAGCAAAACCACATCGGGCATAATTGTTTTGCCTAAAGATAGCAAAATTGCCAGATCTGCCATACCGCTTGATCAAATGCAAAACAGAGCCAAAAGTGCTTGTATACAGTGCAACTACTGCACGCAATTTTGCCCTAGATACCTTTTAGGGCATCCGCTTAAGCCGCATCGGATTATGAGCCGTGTGGCGATGGCGGCCGATATCGAAAGCGTATTGGATAATCCCGATATTCAAAAGGCTTTGCTTTGCTGCGAATGTGGCATTTGCGAGCTATTTGCCTGCCCTATGGATTTGCAACCCAGGCGCATCAATGCCTTAATCAAGCAAAAGCTGGGCAAATTGCAAATACGCTATCCTAAGGGCGAGGGCGGCCAAGATATTTCGGCTCATCGAGCAGAAAGATTGGTGCCAACCAAACGGGCGGCGGCCAGAGCCGGGGTGCTGGAATATTATGATGCATGTAATACCGATAATTTAATAGAATATATGCCCAAACATGTATCGCTTGCGCTAAATATGAATATAGGTGCGCCCGGCAAGCCAATAGTGGCCAATAATGATTATGTTGAGGCCGGGCAGCTGATAGCTATTTGCCCGGATGGTAAGCTTGGTGCTAATCTTCATGCCTCGCTTAGCGGTTATGTAAAGGTATTTGATGATAGGATTACAATTGCAAGCGAGGAGGCAAAAGAGCAATGATGCGCACAATTGGTTTTTTAGAATTAAATAGCATAGCAATCGGTGTAGAAGCGGCAGATGCTATTTTAAAAACTGCCGAAACAAAGCTAATATTTGCTAAGGCTATTTGCCCCGGCAAATATGTTATTATGTTTGCCGGCGAGGTTGCAGCGGTAAGCGCCTCTTTAGATGTAGGGGTTGCCATAGGCAAGCATCATGTAATAGATTCGGTAGTAATTGCGGCTGTGCATCCGCAAGTGATACAGGCCATCAATGCAACCACCATGCCGGAGCAGATCAATGCCATCGGCGTTATGGAGTTTTTTAGCATTACGGCCGCCATTTATGCCGCCGATGCGGCTGTAAAAGCCGCCGATATTATCCTATTAGATATACGCTTAGGCACAGGGATAGGTGGCAAATCATTTGTTACATTATGCGGAGATGTAGCGGCAGTTAGCGAATCGGTGCGTTGCGGTGTAGACCAAAGCAATCAAAGAGGTTTAACCGTTACCAGTGTGGTTATTCCTAACCCCAGCCCCGAGATATTTGCATCTTTGCTATAAGCACGAGCCCATAATCCGAACCCACCCTGGCGGGGCTCTTTGCCCACCTAGCTGCGTTGCGCCTCCTAGGCAGGCAACCAGCCTGCCGTCGTCGGGGCGCCTTGCCAGGCGGAC
>CAYJPF010000056.1:0-17556 GCA_964372025.1 uncultured Peptococcaceae bacterium
CTTCTACCTTGGTAGGCTCGATATCGGCACCTAATTCAAATACCCAAATATCTTCGCCCGGGCCATCATTAAACCATACATCAAAGGCCACTACCAATACGCCATCATAGCCCAAAGTAACCAATCTGGGGCTATCATCATTCATGTCGCCGCCTTGTGGCTCGCCCAAAGCCATTTGGGGATTATTCCAACGAGAATCGCCGGTAGGAGCACTTGTACCAGGGGTAAAGCTAATTACTTTGCTGGCAAAAGAACGCTCGCCATAAGGCAAAAGTAAAGAATTGCCCTGGCTATCGGTATATAAATTATCGGGGGTTTGCTCGGTGGTAGGCGGTGTTTCCTCCACCGTAGGGGTAGAGCTGCCCACCGGATTAATGCTAAAAACATAATCCTCATTAGTAAAGATATTGGAAAATAGCAAATAATATGTGCCTGCTGCTAAATTTATAGCATCGGAAGTATATTCTGCGCCATTATCAAATTCATCAAAGTGAATACGGGTAAAAGCAATATCCTCTTCTGTGCTATCATATATTGTCCAGCTAATATCCTCATGTAGCTCGCCATAGGTGTTTACATCAACCTCAATACTGCCGGCTTGCGCCATGGTAAATTTATAATAATCAGATTCATAACGATTAATCATATTGGCCACATAGTCGGTGGCTAGCTCCATATCTTGGGCATTAGCAAAGCTGCTATTGCTTTCGGTTTTGCGAATGCCTAAGCTGCTTGCCGGCTCTTCTTCAATATAAACGGTATAATCACCAATATCATTACGATTGCTGAATACCGCAAAATAATGAGTGCCTGCACCTAAATGAATACGAGGGCTTAAATCACCGCTAAACATATAGGTTTCCGACCAGGGCGGGCTATAATCGGTGCCACCGCTGCTATATCTTTGCGGCGAAATGCCTAAAGTAGCACGGCTTTCGCCGGCCAATTCTATTCTAAGGCGCACCACTACATCTTTATCGGTGGTAAATGAATAAAAATCATCATCATATTTGCTAGTGGTGATGCCATCTACACTGCGATCTGTGCCAATTGGATAGGCGCTTTCAATACTGCCATTAGCAACCTCCTGGGGCTCGGTTGCGGCCAAGGCCGGCAGCGAAACCAAAAGAGTAAAAATCATGGCCAGCATAGCGATTAACAGAACTTGCTTTTTCATAAATAAAACCTCCTTAAATTTAGTGGAGCAAAAATCTATTTTACTAACTAATAATAGTTTAGCAATTATGCAAGCAAAAAACAATAGACTATCTTCACATCTTGTTGTAATATCTTCACATTTTTAATATATAAACAAGGCTGTCGCAAAAGCAACAGCCCTTGATTATTTTGTCGGTAACATCTACTTTTTCGCAGATGGTATTGGCTAGAAATGGTATGAATAAAATTATTGTAAATTCCAAAATCGAAATATCTTTACAATTTGGCCTTGCTATGTTAAAATTAACTTTAATCAAAATAATTAAATGCGGAAGTAGTATAAAAATGCTTATTTGGCAATTAAAAATACGCAAATATTTACTGATAGCTTTTATTGTGATTATGTGCCTATGCGCTATTGGCTCCGAGCTACACTTGCTTAGCTCTGCCCATGATCATGATATTGTAATCGACTTTCATCGGCTTGTTGATTGGCAAATCATCAGGTGTTTATTTGTGATGTCGATCATCTTATTATTTGCATATTTATTGCTTAAAGCAATTTTTGTTTTAAATACAATTTATCTATTTATATTAGCTAAAATAGCGGTAAGAAGGCTTTTACCGCTATTTAGCCATGATATTAAACAAGCTAATGTGCGTTTGAATAATTGAGGGTAATATAATTTACAGATGGCTAAAGCAGTTCATTTAGGCATCATAACCTAAAATATTAATATTTTAAGGAGTGGATTATATTGAATAATACCCTTAGTTTTTCTGTACCCAATTTTAGGCTTAGTGGTAATAGCTTAAAAGCAATTGCCATAATTTTTATGATTTTGGATCATTTTGTGATTGGTTTTCTTGATCATAATACTGCCCTTGCTTTTATTTTACGCATACCCGGGCGCTTGGCTGCCCCGATTATGTGTTATTTTATCGCCGAAGGTTATCATTATACCGCTGATTTTAATAAATATTTGAAAAGATTGCTGATTATGGCGATTATTTCCCATTTCCCTTATGTGCTTTATCTGGATTTGCCTTGGTGGTCTACCAGCATAATGTGGTCTTTGGCTATGGGTTTAATTGCTTTGGCCGCCGTTAAAAGCAATCGGCTTAATCTGCCCGGCAAAATTGGGGCAGTTATTATTTGTTGCGCCTTGGCCTACACTGCTAACTGGCATTATGTGGCGGTTTTATGGGTAGTGGCCTTTGGCCTATTCCGCGGACAATTTTTTAAGCAAGCTATTGCCTTTAGTTTAATTGGCTTATTTGGCCATATTATGCCTACTTTGCTTAAAGTTAGTGCCAGCCATTATTACGAGATTGCTATTTTTTTGGCGATTCCTTTATTGGCTGCTTATAGTGGCAGCCGTGGCCAATATTCCAAAGCAATTCAGTGGGCTTTTTATATTGCCTACCCGGCGCATTTTATCGTTTTATATTTATTAAAATTGATGCTATAAATTTAATTAGTATGGATAAATTAGCAGGTATGATCTATGCCTGCTAATTTATCTATATTTTGGAGGTTAGCTTATGAACAAAAAACTAAATGCCGAGCATTTAAAAATTATAGCGATTATTACCATGTTTATCGATCATTTTGTGGTAGTTTTTATTAATCATGAAACAGTATGGGGGCAAGTTTTGCGGATTAGTGGCAGGGTGGTGGCCCCGATGATGTGCTATATGATTGCCCAGGGCTATTATAAAACATCTAATCTTAATAAGTACCTAGGCCGCCTATTTGTTTTTGCTTTAATATCACATATACCTTATAATATAGCCATCGGTTATAGCTTTTTTCAGGCTACCAGCGTTATGTGGGGTTTAGCCTTAGGTTTGCTGGCTTTAAAAATTGTTAAAACCGAGAATTTACATATCATATTTAAAGTTGGGGCGGTTGCTTTATGTTGCCTTTTGTCTATCACGGCTAATTGGAATTATATTGCTGTTTTATGGATAGTTGGCTTTGGTATTTTTTATGGTGATTTTAAAAAGCAGATGATTGCCTTTTGTATAATTGCCTTTTTTGCCCATATTGTGCCCAATATAATCAATTTTGGCTTAGATCATGAGCCGGCTCCCCATTGGTATCAGTTGGGCGTATTTTTAACTATTCCCTTATTATGGCAATATAATGGCGAGCGCGGCAATGATATCCTAAAAATGGGTAAATATGGTTTTTATATTTTTTATCCGGCGCATTTATTATTGCTTTATTTACTAAATAGGCTAACCCCATTACAAGAATTATTAGGGGAGGTAATAAAATGAAACTATATGCTTTATTAATTTTAATGATTTTGCTTAGTCTTACTGTTGCAGGATGTATCACTCAATCTAATATTGCGGCTGAGGAAAATTCAATCACGGAAAACTATTCCGAGGAAAACTATTCCGAGGAAACCTATTCCGAGGAAACCTATTCCGAAGCAAATCCTGCCGAGGACTCGCCTTCTTCAAGCAATATTGCCTCTGATAGCAGCAGCGCAAATACGCTCCCTAGCCTGCCCACAATATCCGATGCCATAGCCGAAAATCCGCCCTTACCGCAGCCCACTTTACCGGAAATTAACTATATCCGTTATCAAAGCGAGGTAAATTATTTTGAGCTACCTTTAAACGGCGCCACAGGTTATGCCCCGATTAGCTTAAATATGCGTAGTGAAGCTAGCAGCAATTCAAGCTTGATTACTACTTTAGATCCCGGCAGCACCTTTATGATTATTGAGGAGGTGGGCGAATGGTGGCAGGTGGATATTGCAGGCCTTAGCGGCTATGTTTATCATCCATATTGTATGATTAATCTATCCGATGTTTTGCCATCTGCAGTATATCAAAATACTAATGCCACATCTTCGGTGCTTAAATCTTCGTTTACGGATATTCCCAATCTAACGGGGGAACAGCTTTATACAGCTTATGGCTATAATCAGCGTTTGGGCAAAGAGGAATTTGTTATGCCGGTTTTATACAGCATGTCACAAAAAATTGCCCATGCCCAGCAATTAGCCTTAGCCGAAGGCAATACTTTAATTATTTACGAATTATACCGTCCTCATGAAGTGCAGCAAAAAATTGTAAGCGAACTATCTCATTTATCGCATAATAATAGTGATGTTTTGGCCGGGATTTCCAGCTCACCTTGGTCAATGAGCTGGTTTATTGCCACCGGCACTTCCAATCATCAGCGTGGAGTTGCCATGGATACCTCTTTGGGTAAAGTGTTGGAAACAGCAACTGCTTATTCCGGCATTTATGAATACACTTCGGTAATCGCTTATGAAGAATATACCATGCAAACGCCGATACATGAATTAAGCCATCATTCAGCAAGCCTTGCCTACCCTGTTTCTTCTAGCAATGATACCGATTGGCGAAATGTGCCTTTAGCCGAGCAAATGACCGAAGGTTCAATTTTACTTAGAGATTATTGTACAAATGCAGGACTATCTCCACTTGCCTCGGAATGGTGGCATTTTAATGATTTATTCAGTATTGGCAATGCTTTAAGCGGAGGAGATTTTTATTTGAGCCATAATTGTTCATTAGAGCCGAGCAGCTAAAGATTAATACAGCTAAATAAAAAAACCGGTAAATGAAAAGCAGTTTAATCATTTACCGGTTTTTATTTTATTTATTGATTAAAGGTTATAGTTCGGCTTGCTTTAAATAATTCGCTCTAAAAGCGTAACCACTTCGGCATTAGTAGTTATGCCTTGAGGGTCTAATATGCCTTGTCCTTTGCCTTGGATAAGCCCAGTACCAACCGCCCATTGCAAGCTGATTTGTGCATAATCGGAAACTAAATCCGCATCGCTAAAATCTGCTAAAGTGGCATTGGCCGTTGTATCTTGGCCTTTATATTCAGCATAACGATAAAACACTGCTGCCATTTGCTCGCGGGTAAGGGTATCGTCCGGGGCAAAGGTGTCGGCATCATAGCCGTTTACTATGCCATTTGCCGCCGCCCAGGCTACCGCCTGCGCATAATAAGCATCGGGCGCTACATCAGCAAAGGTAATCGGTAATTGCTCACTATCGCTATTTTCGCCTAAGCTGCTTAAATCCAAGCGATATAATAAGGTTACCATCAAAGCACGGCTGGCTTCGGCTGTAGGATAAAATGAAGTATCAAATAAACCTTCCAGCAAGCCATTATCCAGGGCAAATTGTACGGCTGCATAATACCAATCATCCGGCGCTACATCGCTATATAAATAGCCAAGCATGGCTGTTGTGCCGATAAAATAATAGGAAAAATGATCGGTGATAAAGGAAACGGTTTGCGTTTCCGGATCATATACCGTTTGCATAGCGGTTATTGTGCCATCATCAGCTAAGAAAAATATCACAATCGATTCCGCATTTTCGCCATCTTGTAAGATATATGGCAGGCTTACAGTTACCGAGCCGCCGCCAAAATCGCTAATCGTTTGATCGCCTGCGCTTAAAGTTAAGGAAAATAGCGGCCGATCGCCAATTTGTGCCCTTTGCTCATCGCTTAGCTCAGAGCTATCCACTTTGGCTATACCTAGGGTTACTGCAGCGCTACTTTGTTGGGCAATACTCTCCAGGGCAGTTTGGTCGATAGCCACCGTGCCCAGCTCGGTTTGCACCACCAGGCGCACTTCGGCTTCTTCCGAATCATTTTGCAATTCGGCCGGATCAAAGCTAAAATTAACAGTATCGGCCGCCATATCGGAAGGCAATTCAACCACAATATCCAGCAAAGATGTGCCGGCACCTGCTTCGGTTTGCCCATCATCGCCTGCCTGCAAAGATGCAAAATCATCCAGCGCCTCGCTTACCATCGATTGCAAAAGCTGATCCTGAGCCGTACCCTCGGTAATACCATCTTGGGTGCCGGTTGCCAACTCCGTGCTTACAGTGCCAACCACAATTCCCTCATTTAGGTTGGTATCGGTATCGGTATCGATGGCGGTATCTACCTCGGTATCCACCTCGGGATCAATATTTTCAACGCTACCGATGCTACCATCGCCACGATCGGGCTTAGGCGGTATGGGCAATTTGTAGACATTTACTTGTAGCGGATTAGAAAGATCTGTTTCCAGATCAAAAATGCCAAGATGTTGATCAGCCAGCTTCAAGGTGGCAAAATCCTCAGCTTCCAATAAGGTGACTACAGGTATTGTTCTATTCAGCCCTTCCGGTAAAACCAGGGTAATTATCGAAGCACTGTCAAGATCCGCACCTGTATTAAACTGATTGTTGGCCAAATTTTCCAGGTATAAGTTGTTTATAGTTGTGGTGCCGGACACCTTTACATGGGCCGGGCCACTAGGCTGAATAGTTATACCTGAAAATGGATCATCATTGTTACCGCCGTGAACATGGCCCACTATGCTATTGCTGATATTTATATTAGAACTTGCGCTGCTACCGCTAAGTCCACCGCCGTAAACTGCATCAACGCTAGAGCCTTCAGTAATATTGATATTTGCGCTGTCTGTAACTCGGGTGTTTTCTCTACCCCCACTACCGTAAACTGTGGTAACAGTGCTTGCGCTTATGTTTAGCGTTGATTGCTCGGTCTCTCCATATGTTTCTCTGCCGCCATAAACTGTAGTGACGGTTGAACCATTTTTTATATAGACAGTTGCGGATTCGGTTGGGGTTGTCTGATTATTCTCCCCATCAGCAAAAACAGCACTGACATCGCTGTTATCTATTGTTACTACTGTTTGGTTGGTTGGGGCAAATTTCCCGCCGCCATAAATAGGGTATGTTGTTTTGAAATTTGTGATGTTTACTGTGGCTGTTCCGGTGGTCTGGCCGGTATCCTCACCAAAAGCACCTTCCCCGCCGCCAAAAATGTATTTGGAGGTGATAGTATCACCGGAGATATTTACTACTGTATTGTTGGTAGTGCCACCTTGACCGCCACCATAAACAGCGTTTATCAATGTTATGGGTGCGCGCTGGCCGCTAGGTGGTATAACTGCTTCATCTCCTATATTGACTGTTGACATTCCTTTAACAGCTGCTCCCCCCCCACCATAAACATCACCGTAAATCATACCACCGGTGATATTTACGGTGGTATTGTCTTTGACGTCACCTATTGAGCCGCCACCAAACACCTTACCACTAGTAACCGGTGTGCCGATTTGCGCCGTACCGCTTATATTTACTATTGTGTTGCCATGTACTTCACCAGATCTTCCACCCCCGTGAACATCATCTTTGACTAAACCATCTGACACGGTTATGTTAGTATTATTCTTGACGGTTGCGCTGTCCGAATACCCGCCACCGTAAATATTACTAACTGTGCCACCGAGCATCGTGATTTGCGTGGAGTCGACCTCATTAGTCATGCTGCCACCGAAGATTTGCCAGCCTGACAGGTTATAATTTTCTAGTGTAGTGAGGGTACCATAAATAGCGATTTCAATTGGACCGCTATCTCCCTCGATGGTTTCTTCATACTTCCCAAGTTCCCCTTCATCCACATAAACAGTAGAAGTATCTCCTGTTCCTGCAACAATTATAATAGGTGTGCCATTAGCAAAAAGTTGATCCCTATTACCTTGTGAGGGGAAGGAAGAACCCTCCGCCAAAGCGCTTTGCCCAAACCCAAGCATCAAGCCGATTATAATAGCTATCATCAGCCCATAATGCCAAAACTGCCTTTGTTTTTTACCCGATTTCGATTTCATAAAATTCTCCTTTGTTTTATCTGTTTTTTTACTACGGCCTAATTGATTACATCAATAAAAACCACTATAAGTATAACAGAAAAATTAACCAACGTCAATTAAGTATTTTGCCAATACGTAAATAAGGCAGTAGAGTTTAATAATTCAAAACTCTACTGCCTTTAAAAATGCCCCGGCCAAAAACTGTGGCCTAAGTTAGCCATTAGCTATCAAATCCCAGCGAGGAAAGTAGCAGCTATATTTTAATAACCGCCACTATTTAAAGCATTTAATAATCTTAAAGAGGTGATTATGGATTGCTCGCGGGTATAATATGTTTGCGGCGAAAACATATTATCGCCAACACCGCCCATAATGCCATTGCTGGCCACAAAATTAACGGCAGGTGCTGCCCAAGAGCCAATGCCTGCTTTATCACTAAAATCAGGAACATTTGCACCATTGGCCGTAAAATCAAATAAAGCAGCGGTATTGCTCAACATGACTGCGGCCTCTTGACGGGTGATATGATTATCCGGCCTAAATGTACCATCTTCAAAACCGTTTACTATGCCCAAGCCATAGGCTATATCAATATCATAATAGCTGCCGCCCGAGGTATCGCTAAAGGGCTGGGCGCCTAAATCTATACCATAAGCGTCGGGTAAATCTGTTGAATAAAGGCCGGTTTTTTGTTGCACCATGCTTACAATTAAAGTGCAAAATTCAGCACGGGTAATATTGTTTTGATAATCCTTTTGCAAATGAGGTAAAACCAAGCCGGAAAATATGGCTGCATTAACTTCGTCCGCAGCCCAAGCAGAAACCCCAACAGCACCACCGGGAGGAGGCGCAACGCCGTCTTCTTTAATTACGGTTAAGGTATAATCATAAGGATAGAATAAAACCTCGCTGGTATATAAACCGGAATTCAGCCAAACAGTGTAATCACCGGCGGCTAAACTAACTTTATCCGAATACCAAGGGCTGCTTATGCTATCATTAAATAAGGATTGATCAATTACCCAGCCGGAAAGACTGGGATCACTATTATCAATTACAATTACGCCAATACCGGGGGGCAATTGGCCCTCATACAGCAATTCAAGTTGAATTACGGAAGTTTCGTCAAGGCTGAAAACAAAGTGATCACTATCGCCATCGCTATTAGGCGAATCAAAATTACCAATATATGGCTGATTTAGTTCAATCGGGGTGGCATTATCCATCAAATCATTTGGCTCTACTTCAGATATGGCGGCAAAAGCTTGGCTGCTAAACAGTAAAATCATTAGAGCTGCTAACAAAATTGTTTTGAACATAGTTTTCTTCATAAAATTACCTCCAAAAATATTTTTTGATGCAGATATGCGTCAATCTTGTAATAATCACCCTACGATTATTATATCATAAATGCCCAGAAAAAGAAACAAGTTTTTTGCAATTGGTAATTTTAAAATTCACTTTGCCCCAAACAAAATAGCATAGCTTAATTCAGATAGTTAATGCAATATACCCTTACTAAACACTTAAAGCAGCAAAATATCCATAATGGGCAGCATTCATAATATCAGTTGGCTTTTGGCAGTCGCCGATTATGGCAAAGCGATAGTTATTGTCGATTAAAGACATAACTTCATCACTTAAAGGACGATAGCCGGTAGCGATAATAATATTATCCACTGCCAATTTTTGCTCACCTTGCTCTTTTGTAACTAAAAGCAGGCCATTATCATCGATTTGCTTACAGAGAGTATTTAGGCGAATATCGATATTGGTGCATTTTTCTACTTCGATTAAGAGCGAAGCTTTATGCATAAAACTATTCTCGGTTTCGGCAATTAAGCGTTTGTCGGCTTCGATAATCATAATCTTACGCTTACCATCTTTAGCTAAGTTTAACGCTTCTTCTACTCCGCTAAAACCACCGCCGATAATAGCTACATTTTGACCAATTTTTAAATCTTCTTTAACTAAATCTTCTATTAAGCAAACCTTGGCATTATCAATGCCTGCAATCGGGGGAATAAAGGGCTTGCCACCGATTGCAATAACGATAAAGTCGGGATTTTGTTGCTTAATCATAGCCAAATCTACCCTGCAATCAAATTTAATTTCGATATCACGCTGATTAACGCTATTGATTAAGTAATCGCGATAACGTCGCAAGTCATACTTAAATTCGGGCACAACAGCCTTATTTAAGGTGCCGCCCAAAATCGAACTCTTTTCAAAAAGAGTTACTTGATGGCCACGATCGAAAGCCGTAATAGCAGCTTGCATACCACCCGGGCCGCCGCCGATTATCATTACCTTTTTCTTATTCTGTGGTAATTGGTGAAGGAAACTATCTAAATATTCGCGGTCGTGGCCGATAATGGGGTTAACTGCACAACGAGCGCTGCGGCGAGCAAATTTAATATGTGGAATATAATTGCCGCTTAAACAATAATTGCAGCGCAAGCAAGGACAAATTTTATCTTCTTGGCCGGTACGAATTTTTTCGACAAAGAAAGGATCGGCCAATAAGCTGCGTCCTATGCCAATCATATCAACTTTGCCTTCGGCCAATAAACTTTCCATATACCGGGGATTATTAAAGCCGCCCAAGGCCAGTACCGGCTTGGTAACAACTTTTTTAACAGCTATCGCCAAATCTACTTTATTATTGCGTGGGATAAACATGCCGCTAATCATTGATTCGGCCGAGCGTGGAGCGCTAAAGGTGCCTGCGGTTATATGGAATAAATCCACATAAGGATCGAGCAGCTTGCAAAACTCAAGGCCTTCATCCAAGCCATAGCCGCCTTCGGCACATTCATCAGCACCAAAACGAATCTCGATTGGGAAATCGGATCCGCATTTTTCTTTAATTTTTTGACAAACCATAATTGTTAATCTAGCTCTATTTTCCAAGCTACCGCCGTATTTATCAGTTCTTCTATTGGTTAACGGCGATAAAAATTGCGAGAGCAACCAACCATGGCCGGCATGGATTTGAACCATTTGTACCCCTATACTTTTTACTAATTCGGCCGCTTTACCAAAGCTTTCTACCGCTTGCAAAATCATTTCTTCGCTCATTTCGTATACCGGGGCATCATAGCCAAAAGCTTTATCGCAAGCACTGGGGCCATAAATTTTGCCATCCGGCACCATATTGGGGTTGCTGCGCATGCCATTATGCAAAATTTGGATAGAAGCAATAGCACCTTCGCGACGAATAGCCTCGGCTGCTTCGGCCAAACCGGGCACAACCCCCATATCGGATAAAGTAATGGTGGCATGATGGGCTTTATCGCTAATTCCATCGGCATAAGATTCGCCTAAAGTAACAATTGCCGGGCCACCTTTGGCTCGTAATTGATAGCTGGCAATGGATTGAGGGGTATAGTAGCCTTCTTCGGTATTATCCTGAAAGCTAAGCGGGGTGGCCTCGATGCGGTTTTTTAAAGTAATAGCACCAATTTTGATCGGACTAAATAAATTTGGATATTTCATAATAATCTCCTTTTGCTTTTTTACTTAATTATAATTAAAATCCTGTTGATTTCCAGTCAAAAAAATGCTATGCTTAACAAAAATAATGCTTTTTTAGGAGCTTTTTATGGCGATAACCAGTAGGCGCGATTTATTTAATACTTATGATGATAATTTTTTAACTATTTCCTCTAATATTATGTATACTCTTTTTTATCAATTGGTAAATAAGTTTAGGCTTAAAGATATGTATGAGGCAATTGGCATCAAAAACTCGCCTAATCATGTGATAGTTTTTAAGTTAACCGAATTAATTTATCAAGATATTGATATTTATGCCTATCGGATTAAAACTCATGCTTTATTTATTATCAAAGATTATATAGTAAATAATAAGATCGAGGCCACCGTTAGCAGCCAAATTGGCTCGAGCAATATAATTTTGCTATGTTATATCGATTCTAATTCTCAAGATGCCAATTCATCCAATAACTTAGATGACTTAATAAAAAATTTAAGCATTTTGATGAAAGAGCATGTTAAAAATCAAGTAGCGGTTGGGGTCTCGGTTTTAAATAATAATAGCTATTATGATGCTTATCGCGAAGCCTTAATTGCGGTTGAGCAGGCCTATTTTGTTAAAGAAAATGAATTTGTATTCTATGATTTAAAGCAAGATATTGATTTTGGGGCAGTTGAGCAGAATATCGAAATCGAGAATTATTTAAATGAATTAATCATCAATTCCAGCTTTAATAATAAAGAAACTATTTATAAACGTCTTTATGATTTATTTAAAGAGGCCATCGATAAAAAGATTAGCCGCAATAAATTAAAATGGTATTTATTAAAGATAATTAATTATACCGAGGCTTATCTTTTGCAGTTGGGCTTAGATAAAAACCTGGTAAACACTATGGCTTTTGAATGTTATAATGATTTAGAAAATAGCTTTCATCTAAACCATATGAATGATATTATGAAAAGATTTTTCTTTAGTGCTTTTAGCGAAGTTAATGTTTTGGATTCGTTAAAATACAAAAATCTTAAATATATTATTGATGATTATTTTGAAAAAAACTATATGCATAATTTAACAGTAGAAGAATTAGCAGAAGTATGCAATTATAGTCGTTTTCATTTTATGCGTATATTTAAAGATATTTATGGCATTACTTTTTCGCAATATTTAACTGATTTTAGAATAGAAAAGGCCATTTACATGCTATGTTATACTAAAGAAAGCTTTAAAGCTATTGCCGAAAAAACCGGTTATAATAATAGTAATTATTTTAATACTGTTTTTAAAAACAAAATTGGCATTAACCTTAAAGACTATCGTCAGCAATATCGTCAAATAGAATTTTAATTTTTTTAATAATTGAACAATTTACAAGCCTGTAAAATAATATTTTTATACAGGCTTTTATTATTATGATTTAAGATTGATTTAAAAAAATTATTAAAACCATATCCCTCCAATAGCATTATTTTTGTAAATTAAAGCATTTTATTTTATTTTTTATCTCTATGCTATTGTATAATAAAGCCCAGATAACTTATTATCAACTAAAAAAATTGTGGAGGGTACGATGATGAAAAAAATATTTCTGTTATTAATGGTTAGCACTTTATTGATTTTTGCAGCATGTTCTTCCGAAGAAGCGGCACCACCCGCCGAAGAGCCGGCCGCCGAGGCAGGCGCCGAAGAACCGGCTGCCGAACCGGCCGCCGAAGGCGAAACCTATGTTATTAAGTTTGGTACATTAGGCCCGGAAGCCGGTAATGCTATGGCCGATGGCATGAATTACTTAGGCGAATTATTAGAAGAAAAATCCGGTGGACGTTTTGAATTCGAAACTTATGCCAATTCCGTTTTAGGTGGCGATACCGTCATGATGGAGCAAATGGTAGCAGGCTCTTTACAAATGGGCGACCCTTCTTTCTCATCTTTATCGATGTATGATGAAAAAATAGGTATTGCCAATTTACCTTTCCTTTTCTCCAGCCCCGAATCGGCAATAGCTGCCGGCCAAGGCGCTTTTGGCGAGATGACCAAATCCTATTTAGAAGGCACCGGCATTATTATGCCCGGTCCGATTTATTATTGCGAAGGTACTATCTTAACCAATAATATCCATCCTATTGATGAGCCCGGCGATTTAGTAGATTTAAAATTACGTGCGCAACAATCTATTGCCAATGTAGCTGCTTGGGAGCAATTTGGCGTTAATCCTACCCCCATGGATTTCGGCGAATTTTTTACCGCTTGCCAAAACGGCACCGTTGATGGCGGCGAAAATTGGTTAGGCTTAGCTGCTCCGTTCGGTTATGGCGAAGTGCAAGACTATGTAACCGATTTACATCAAAGCTATTCTACAATTGGCATTTCGGTTAGCGAAGTTTGGTTTAATGAATTGCCCGAAGATTTGCAAGCTATCGTGGTAGAAAGCTTAGAAGAGCATGCCCAATTTATGAATGAGCATTATGCTGATTATGATGAAGAATTTTATGCTAAATTGATTGCCGATGGCGCCGAAATTACTTATTTAACCGATGAGCAAAGAGCTGCTTTCCGCGATATTGCCCTACCCTATTTAGATGAATACATTGAAAAGTTTGGCCAAGAAATCTTTGATTTAGCCTGGGAATTTGAAGTGTAATTATTGCTAGCTAAAAAGGGGCTGAAATTCAGCCCCTTTTGCCAAATCAACAAGGCCTAAGGAAGGGTTAAGCATTATGAAAATTATTAAAGCTATTGTTAATATTTATAATAAAATAGAAGAATATTTTTTGGTTATCAATTTAGTTGCTATGGTAGCGGTTATTTTTATGCAGGTAATTATGCGGTATGTTTTTAATAATTCATTAACTTGGTCCGAGGAATTAGCTCGATATCTATTCATTTGGCAAGTATTATTAGCCGCTTCGGTGGCAACCAGGAAGAATATTCAAATCAGAATTGAAATGTTTTCGCAAAAGATAAAGTCGCTTAAAGGCAAGCAGGCCTTAGAACTTTTGGTAAATTTTTTGATTATGGGTTTATATATTACTTTTTTCATCTCCGGCATGGCCAGCTTTGAAAGTATTGCCGATAAAGATGTAGTTTCGATTGCCATGCGTATGCCAATGACTTTAGTATTTTTTGCTATCCCCTTTTCATCTGCTATAATTGTGCTAAGAATGCTATGTCGCATTATATATGATATTATTCATTTTGGCCAAGAAAAACCCCTTAAGGAGGGCTCGGGAGAGGAGCTGATTACTCAGTGAGTGCTATTATTCTATTTGGTATTTTCTTTTTACTCATCTCGATTAGCGTACCAATTGGCCACGCTATTGGTATTGCCGCAGCTGTTTGCTTAATTTTTCTAACTGATTTAGATATATCTATTTTTGCTCAAACATCCCTAAACGGCCTTGATTCTTTTAGCATTTTATCTATTCCCTTTTTTATGCTGGCCGGCAATTTAATGGCCCGCGGTGGGGTTGCTCGACGAATTGTAGATTTTGCCGATACTTGCATTGGCTTTGTAACCGGTGGTTTATCGGTAGTAACTACCGTATCTTGTATGTTTTTTGGGGCAATTAGCGGCTCGGCAGTAGCAACCACTACCGCTATTGGCGCAGCTATGATACCCGAGATGGAAAAAGCCGGCTATAATAAAGATTTTTTGGCAGCATTAGCTGCTGCAGCCGGCACTATTGGCGTAATTATCCCCCCATCTACTTGCTTTATTCTTTATGGGGTGGTAACCCGCACCTCGATTAAAGACTTATTTACAGCAGGAATATTACCCGGAATTTTAATGGGTATTGCCATTATTATTGTTTGCATATACAAATCGAAAAAGCATGGTTGGCGTTCGGATAAAGATCGTCCTACTTTAAAATCGGTTTGGATATCGTTTAAAAAAAGTTTTTTTGCATTATTGATGCCGGTTATTATTTTAGGCGGCATTTATGGCGGTATTTTTTCGCCATCCGAGGCCTCGGTAGTTTCGGTAGTATATTGCATTTTGGTTAGCGTATTCATTTATAAAGAATTTACTGCCAAAACATTATATGCAGCATTTAGAGAAATGGTTGAATTAAATGGTTATACGATGTTTATGATGTCTTTTGCTACTGCTTTTACTTATTTCTTAACCATCGAGCAAATTCCCAATACGATTACCGATTTCTTTTTAGGGATAAGCGACAATGGGATAGTGGTATTATTACTGATCAATCTTTTATTGTTGATTATTGGCTTAGTTATTGATAATATTCCGGCCACAATTATTATGGCTCCTATTTTATTACCGGTAGTAGAGGCCTATGGCATGGATCCTATTACTTTTGGTATGGTGATGACCTTAAACCTCGCCATAGGTTTTATTACTCCACCTTATGGCGTTAACCTCTTTATGGCTGCCGCTGTTTCGGGCGTGAGCATGGAAAAAATTTCGCGTCAGGTTATTCCCTTTATCTTTGCCCTACTGGTAGTTTTAATCTTATTAACCTATATTCCGATTTTAACCTTAGTTTTTGTATAAAAAGCTCACTCCTCTTTTTTAGAGGGGGCTGTCGCATTAATGCATGCTATCACTTAGCAAGTCGATAGCGCTATGAGAGATAATGCCCAAAGCCCCCTCATATTTTCTCACCCTTTTCATGACATTACGAAGATAAACAAGGGACTGCGGTACATTAACAAGCAATAAAACCACCACCTTCATTTACAACAATTACCCCAAAAACACAAAAAAGCAGCAGAGTTTAATTTATAAAACTGATATGCCCCCTGTCAAGTAGACAGGTCAAATATCTAAAACAACGTGCTAATAAACGATCATATAGTATTAAACTGTATGGTCGTTTTTCTATGCACACCATTTTTCTTTATATTTCTTAATTCGTTTATTTTCTGCGATTGGATACTGTTCTGGTATATCAGTATTTAATGCTTCCATCCTTACTTCTAATGGCGCCTTACAGTGATAACGATCTTGCGGCCGTTCAGTTGAGTAAAATCGCATATAATCATTAATTGCGTATCTTAAAGAGGCTTCATCTGTAATAGTATATATTTGATACATTTCAGTCTTTATAATTCCCCAGAATCCTTCGATTGGACCATTATCAATGCAATGCCCAACTCGTGACATTGATTGTTCCATTTCATTATCAATAAGTCTTTTGTGAAATACTCTACTTGTATATTGAAAACCTCTGTCTGAATGAAACAGTGGTTTTGCATCAGGATTAGCAGTTATAGCTTTATCAAATGTTTTAAATACTAATGCATTATCATTTCTATAGCTTAATACATGAGAAATAGGATAACGATCGTATAAATCAATGATTGCACTTAAATATATTTTCTTGTTTTCTCCTGGCACTTTAAATTCAGTTACATCAGTTACCCATTTCTGATTAGGTGCTGTTGCAAAAAAATTCCTACCCAACTTATTCTCAACAATTTCATCAGGTTTTACTAATTTATATTTTTTCTTTTTCTTTCGTATAACTGCATGGATATTAAGTTTTTGCATAATTCTACGAATACGTTTTTGATTGTAGTCTGTATGATTGAAGTGATTAATCCAAGATGTCATTCTTCGATACCCTAATATATGTCCAAAGCGAATATCGTACTCCTTTATTAATTCAGCAATACGGTGATTTTCTAATTCTGGGACTTCACGATGAAGTCATTTGTAATAACCCGCTCTCGAAATTTCCAATTTATTGCACATCCAATTAATACTCCAGTTTTTTGATTCATAAAAATATTTTATTGTCATATATTTTGATTCGTATCGTTGTTTACCTAACCTCACATCCTTTCGAATTCTTTCACTTTTTTTAACAGTTGTCTGCATTTTTTTGGCAAAAAGGTTAGAGATATAGTTCTCGGCCAAGAAAAACTTGCCGCTTAAAGACTTTAAGGTATGTTTTTTATCCGGATTGGCCTCTAAATAAGCTACTATTTGCTCAAAAACCGCACCGGTATCCTCTCGGGGTTCGGTATAGGTAGGTGGCTTTTTGTTGACCAGTTTTTGAGATACGCTATTTAGAGTCATTTCATTGTATAATGCTAATAGAGAACTTAAGGACTACAGTCCACAACAGGAGGTCTATATGGCAGAAGCAAGAAGAAAGACAACAAGCGCAGAACGTAAAGAAATTGTTGAGTATTGTATTGTCAATGACGGTGATAAAATGAACAAAAGTAGCGTTTAAAAAATGTACATAA
>CAYJPF010000057.1:0-3040 GCA_964372025.1 uncultured Peptococcaceae bacterium
GCTCTGCCCCCAATACCCCCGCAATTTTTTGTAAAAAATTGAGTAAAACTTTATGTTGAGGCAGACCCTTTTTAGATATTAGCTAAGCGCATCACTCAATTTCAATAGCCGAAAAAATCCAGGTTCTTATATAGTCAACCTTGATATTTGCCGAGCAGTACGGGCAAACGGATTGCCCTTCGCCACTAATCGGCGCTCCGCAATTAGGGCAGGCTTTACTGGTGGTAGCCCCTGCCTCAAAATTAGCTTGATCCAGGCGATATACCCATTTGGTAGTGGCCCTTTTTTGTTGCTTTTGTGCTTCGGTGCGGCTAGCCGTTTGCTCCATATATTCATAAGCAATCTGAAATTCAATCACTGCGGTTGCCGCAGTCTTACGATAGCTACGCAATGCTTGCTTATGCACCTTTAAGCCGCTAATACCAATCCCGGCAGCACGCTTTTGCTCTATTTGCTCGGCTAGCTGTGCATTTAAAGTTTCACTATCGGCAAACTTAGCCAAATCCTCGCTTTGCAAAGCCTGATAATACTCGTATAAAGCATCATTATTGCGGCTTTTTAATTCGGCCAAAGATAGCTCCGGAAAATCCTCGGCCAGGCGGGGGGCGGCTAAACTTTCCATGCCGCTAACCGATTTAGGGCTATTTTCTACCAAAAATTCGCGGGCATTTATGCCTTCGATTAAATCATCAGTATCAAAAAGCAGATTGGAAACCTGGCGCATTTTACTCTTTACCTTAAAGTAAATTATCAAGCCAATAATTAAGCAGATAATAAAAATTACCGCGATTACAATAGCTAAACTAATCATGCTTATCCCTTTCGATGCCGGTAGCCACCATGTACCAAATCCGAAACCACCCCAGAAAAAATTAGGGCGGCCTATGCTGCGTTTCTCCTCCTTGCAGTACGTTAAGTGGCTAGGCTAACTGCGATTATATATCCAAGCCGCAAATAATACGGTGGCCGGCACAGCCAAAAGGATACCAATGCTACCCACAATAGCCTGGATAACTTCCACCACAATCATCTCAAAATTTAAAATGGTTAATAATTGCCGATTATAGGCGGTAAATAGCAATACCACCGCCAAAGAGCTGCCGATATAGGCCAAAATTAGGGTATTGGTCATCGTGCCGATGGCATCCTTACCGATATTCATGCCCGAATTTACCATCCGGCCAAAGGTTTTATCCTTCATCTCGGCGGCCAGCTCATGCATCGACGAGGCTATCGACATCGCCACATCCATAATCGCCCCCAAAGAGCCAATTAAGATGCCGCCCCAAACTACCGCCCGCAAATCAATACTAATATCATTTTCCAGCAAGGTTAAATAAACATATTCCTGATCGATTACCCCGGTTACATCCAAGGCCTGATTTACGATTAAGGCCAGCAAGCCGGCAATAAGCACACCGCCGCAATTACCCACAATCGCACATAAAGTTTTTTTATTAAAACCATTTAAAATCACCAGGCTAAATAAGATGATAAAAATGGCAATGATTAGGGTTAGCAGGTAAATATTATAACCCTGCAAAATGCCCGGCACATATACCAGAAAAATGGTGCTGATTGTTATCGCCAAAGAAGCAATGGTAGCCAGGCCTTTTAAGCGGCCGATAATTAGAATTAATATCAAAAAAACAATAATAATGCTGATTAAACCAACTGCCCGATTTGTGGAGATAAAATACCAGCTATCATCATCAATGCCGTCTTCGATTACATCCTCATTGGAAATCAAAATTTGCTCGCCGGCTTCTACCGGCTGCGGCACGGGAAAAACCATCTCATTAATCGATTGCTTTACCTCTACCTGGCTGCCGGCTTCAGCGCCGGATTTAATTGTGGCCAAAAAGATGATTTCGGTCATGCTAAAGCCGGGCGCATACTCTGTAATCTCGCTGCTTAAAACCTCGTCTACTGTGGCTCTAATTGGTGCAACATCAATATTTTGATCAGCCGAATAATCGATAATAAATATGCCTGCTACAATTAAAATTACAGCTAAAGCCGTTAATATTAAAATTTGCAATAAACGCTTAGAAGTTTTGTTCTGCATTATTTTTACCTCGGGGCTTTTTAGACCTGGGCTTTAATTTATCCTTAGTTTTAGCTTTATCTTTATCTTTGGCTTTATCTTTAGCTTTATCCTTAAATTTGCTGCCAGCCTTAGCATTAGGGGCTTTGCCACCGCCTTTAGCTGCATTGGCTTGCGGTTTGCGGCCTTTAAAGCGCTTTTTGCTATCCACGGCCGAGCCACTAAAGGCGCTGGCCTCAACCGGCTTGCCGCAAATTTTAATATTGGCCATGGCAATTAAAATATCGGCCAAAAATTCTTGGGGAATAGCCACTAAAGAGCGGTTTTCTTCGATAATAATTTTACCGATAAACTTACCGGCAATACCGGTGCGCTCGGTAATCGCCCCCACAATATGATTGGGCTTGCAACGCGATTTGGCACCGATATTTAAAACCATATTAAATTGGCTTAAATCGCCGCTAAACTCCTTTTTATCGGATAAGCGCTTCGATTTTTCTTCCGGCTTTTTAAACTGCGGCACATCTTTTAAGCCTTTTAAATCGTGGACAAAGGCCAAATCGATTAAAGCGGCAGCAATTTGCTCGGCGCTATAGCTTTGATCAATCAACTTTTCGATCATTTGCAGGTTTTCGGCCTTGATTTCATCGCCTAGCTTGGCTTTAATTGTATCTAAATTACGAGCAACCTCATTGCTTTTAATGGCGGCAATAGTTGGTACCGGAACTAGCTTAATTTTGGATTGCAGCTTATGTGCCAAATCATTAATATAAACTACCTGCTTACGGCCGCAGCAAAGGCTAATTGCAATACCGCTTTGGCCGGCACGGCCGGTACGGCCGATACGATGCACATAATACTCACTTATGCGGGGCAAATCATAATTAAAAACATAATCTACATTATTAACATCGATGCCGCGGGCAGCCACATCGGTTGCCACCAAAATTTCGATTTTGCCGCTTTTAAAGCCGGCCATAACATTGCTGCGCT
>CAYJPF010000057.1:3140-17549 GCA_964372025.1 uncultured Peptococcaceae bacterium
GCCACCAAAATTTCGATTTTGCCGCTTTTAAAGCCGGCCATAACATTGCTGCGCTGCTGCTGCTTCATATCGCCATGAATACCCTGGGCAAAAAAGCCGGCCTCGCAAATAAGCTCGGTTAATTCATCAACCATGCTTTTGGTATTGGTAAAAATTATGGCTCGCTTGGGGCTATAATAATGCAATAATAATTTTAAAGAATCCAGCTTATAATGCTTATCTACATCTATGTACAGCTGCTTAATCTCGTTTAAAGTGGCTTTATCTTTAACCAAATTAATTTGCAGCGGATCTTTTTGGAATTGCTTGGTAATATCCAAAATCCCTCGCGGTATAGTGGCCGAAAAAAGCACAATTTGCCTTTGCTCGGGCACATCTTGCAAAATGGTTTCGATATCCTCTTTAAAGCCCATATTAAGCATTTCGTCGGCTTCGTCTAGGATAACCATTTTTACATTATCCAGCTTTAAAGAGCCCTTTTGCATATGATCCATGATCCGCCCCGGCGTGCCGATAACCATATTAGCCTTGCGCAAATCCCTAAATTGATTGCGATAATCGGCACCGCCATAAATATTGGCGGTATGCACATAGGGCATATAGGCGGTTAATTTGCGAATTTCGTCGCCACATTGCTGGGCTAATTCCCTGGTAGGGGATAAAATTAGCACTTGCACTTTTTCGGCAGGCTCTATTAATTCTACGGCCGGAATGGCAAAAGCCATTGTTTTGCCGGTACCGGTACGGCTTTGAGCCAAAATATCGCGACCACTACGGGTTAAGGGAATAGTTTCGGCCTGTACCGGGGTACTTTCCACAAAGCCCATTTCCTCAATGGCCTTTAGCATCGGGGCATTTAATTCTAATTGTTCAAAAGTTGTCATAATTCTCCTTTAATGTTTAAATCACAATAGCGGCAACTTGCCGCATCAAATACTAGTGCATTGCGTCATTATGATTTGAGGATATTGGCGAGCCAAAATTTTATCTGAGTGCCGCGGAGGAAGGCGTCATAGTGGTGCTATGTCAACTGACGACAAGGTGCTCAGGTGAAATTTTCGCCGTCAATATCTTTGAATTATAGTGACGCAAGGCACTAACTCCTCAAATAAGGATTAAATTTCTTTTCATAGCCTAAGGTGCTTTTAGCACCATGGCCGGGCAAGACCAATAATTGCTCATCTAATTGACATAGCTGCGCCAAAGAAGCCATTAATTGCTGATAATCGCCGCCTTCTAAATCGGTGCGGCCAATAGATAGATTAAAAAGGCTATCGCCGCTAAATAATAGTTCGCCCAATTCCAGGCAAATGCCGCCTTGAGTATGGCCGGGGCAATGGATAACCTTAAAGCTAAGGCTGCCCAAATTAATTAATTCGCCATCGGTTAGCAAATGATCCGGCTTACCGCCATCGCCATCGGCATTAAACATTTTAGCTGCACTTAAGGAGCTATCCTGCAAATACTTGGCATCGTTTTGATGAATGGCAATCGGGATATTATAATGCTCGGCCAGCATTTTATTAGCGCCGATATGATCCCAATGGCCATGGGTATTGATAATCAATTGCGGCTTGGCTTTTAGCTTATTTAAAGATTCGATAATTAGCTCGCCATCGGCACCGGGGTCGATAATAGCAGCTAGCAGTGAAGATTTTTCCAGCACTATATAGCAATTGGTATTGCCATACATTACCGGCTGCCGATAACAAATATAGTTTTGGCTATCTAAAATTAGTTCTAAATCAAACATGGTATTTTCCTTTCGTGCTTATTGCCCATCATGATGGGGCTTAGCCTTCTAAAAGTATGGTAACCGGGCCATCATTGGCAATATCTACCAGCATATCGGCCTGAAAAATTCCGCTTTTTACCTTAATGCCCTCGGCCTTTAAGGCTTCGATATAAGCCTGATAAAGCTGATTAGCAAGCTCGGGCTTGGCCGCCGCACCAAAGCTGGGGCGATTACCGCGCGCGCAATCGGCATAAAGGGTAAACTGGGATATCGCCAAAACTTCGCCTTCGATATCCTTAACCGATAAATTTAACTTTTGCTGATCATCGGCAAAAATCCGCAAATTGGCCGTTTTTTTGGCCAATTTTTGCACTATGGCCAAATCATCGCCATCTTTAATACCCACCAAGGCTACCAGGCCTTGGCCTATGGTGGCATGGCTTTTTTGCTTTATGCTTACTCCGCCTGTTTTTACTCTTTGTAATAAAATACGCAACTTAAATAACTCCCTTAATTTTCTCGATTATTGGTGGAATAAATTCTTCTAACCTCCAATACATTATTCACCCTTTTAATTCTTTGCATCAAAAACTCTAACTGATCAGGGGATTTAACCTCCACCTTTAATTGCACGGTAGCCTGATCCTTCTTTTTATCTACCGTTAAATTTACACCATTAAGTGGGGTTTTTGTATCGGCCATGATGCTAATAATATCCATCGTTAGCCGATCCCTGTCATTACAGATAGCCATAATTTCGGCCTGATACAGGCCTTTAGAGCCGCTGCCCCAGCCTACTTCGATTAGGCGGGGATCATTATCGGCTAGGTAGCGCTTGGCATTTGGGCAATCCATGCGATGCACCGATACCCCTCGCCCACGGGTAATATAGCCGATGATATTATCGCCCGGTAAGGGCTTGCAGCAAGCAGCTAAGCGGATTAAAGCCTGGTCTAGGCCTTTTACCCAAATATTTTGATCGCCCATATTTTCCCGTTCGGGGGTTAGTTTTAATTCCGGGGCGGGTTTAAATTCTTTTTTATAATCTTCTTTAATGCGGCTTAAAACAGAATCTAAGCGCAAAGCGCCATCGCCGATGGCGGCATATAAATCATCCACCTGATTAAAGCGGAATTTTTGAGCCAAATCAATAATATTATCATGCTTAAAGATGGCTGCTGTATCCAAGCGAAAACGCTTACATTCTTTTTCGAGCAGCTCAAAGCCTAAGCTGATATTTTCATCACGTTTTTCCTTACGAAACCAAGAACGAATTTTATTTTTGGCCTGCTGGGTTTGCACAATATTAAGCCAATCGCGGCTGGGGCCGCTGCCTTTGGCGGTTAAAATTTCGACAATATCGCCATTTTGCAGGGGCGTATCTAAGGGCAAAAGCCGATGATTAACCTTAGCCCCCACGCATTGATGGCCAACCTGGGTATGAATGCGATAGGCAAAATCCAAAGGGCCTGCGCCGCTGGTTAATTCATAAACATCGCCTTTGGGGCTAAATACATAGATATTTTCGCTAAATAAATCGCCTTTTACCGATTCCATAAATTCATGAGCATCGCCCACATCTTGCTGCCATTCCAGCAAATGGCGCACCCATTCTACTTTTTTATCAAAATCGGCATCGCCGCTTTTGCCTTCTTTATAGCGCCAATGGGCGGCAATACCAAATTCGGCGGTACGATGCATATCCCAGGTACGAATTTGCACCTCAAAAGGCGAACCATTATCGGCAATAACGGTGGTATGAATTGATTGATAAAGGTTTTGCTTGGGCATGGCAATATAATCTTTAAAGCGGCCGGGAATAGGCTTCCATAAAGTATGGATAATGCCCAGTACCCCATAGCAATCCTTAACGGTATCCACGATAACCCGGATTGCATTTAAATCAAAAATTTCGCTTAAATTCTTTTGCTGACGCAGCATTTTATTATAAATGCTATAATAGCCCTTACTGCGGCCTTTAATATCGGCCTTAACTCCAACCGCCGATAATTCATCAAAAATGCTGGCAGCTAATTTATCGATAAAGCGATCGCGCTCGGGCTTATCATCGGCCAATTGACGGCGCACATTCTCGATGGCCTCCGGCTCTAAAATGGCAATTGATAAATCTTCCAGCTCGGTTTTTATTTTAAACATACCTAAGCGATGGGCAAGCGGGGCAAAGATATGCAGGGTTTCTTCGGCAATTTCTTGGCGGCGCAGCGCCGAGCGATGGCCGCTTATGGTGCGCATATTATGCAATCTATCGGCCAATTTAATCATGATAATACGAATATCTTTAGCCATGGCCATAAACATTTTGCGCAAGTTTTCGGCCTGGGCCTCATGACGATTATGAAAGTTTAGCTTTGATAATTTAGTAACCCCTTCCACCAAGGTGGTAACCGATTCGCCAAATTGCTCGCTGATTTCGGCGGCGGTATAGTCGGTATCTTCGATTACATCATGCAAAAGGCCGGCGATAATGGTATCGTCGTCTATTTGCATGGTGGTTAAAATTTCGGCCACCGATAAAGGGTGGATTACATAAGGCTCGCCGCTATCGCGCTTTTGGGCGGCATGGGCAGCTACGGCCAAATCATAAGCAGCCGTAATTTTATCGCTATCAGAGGCCAAATTATAGGATTTGGCATTGGCTAAAATCAAATCACGCTTTTCGGTTAAAATCGACATGCTTCCACTTCCGTTTCACTAAAAATAAGCAAACGAGGGCAAATATCACCCTCGTTAAATGTTGCACTTAGCCACCATGTACTTAATTTAGAAATTATGATGATTATTTTGAATTCTTTCCAATTCTTCCAAAAGGTATTCATTAAGAACCCTAATATAGGTGCCTTTCATGCCCAGCGAGCGAACCTCTACCACGCCGGCACTTTCCAGCTTGCGCAAGGCATTTACGATAACCGAGCGAGTAATGCCCACTTTATCGGCTATTTTGCTGGCTACTAAAAGGCCATTGGTGCCGCCTAATTCATTAAAGATATGCTCTACAGCTTCCAATTCGGAATAGGATAAAGTATCAAAAGCAATGCCAACCACCGCTTTTTGACGGGCGGTTTCTTCAACTTTTTCTACTTTAGCTCTTAGAATTTCCATACCGATAACGGTGGCCCCTAATTCGGCCAAAATCAAATCGGCATTATCAAATTCCCCGGTTTTGGAAAGCATTAAAGTACCTAAACGCTGACCACCGCCGATAATAGGGATAATTGTAGTATATTTTTCGCTTAAAAAACAAGTACTATGAACACCAAATACGCAGCGGCCTTCGCGGTCGATATTTACGCCGGTTTCGGTAATTCTTAATAATTCATCATTATAGCTATCCGGAAAATGTGCATCCAGCTTAACGATATCATCCATGGTAGGACAGTAAAAATTATCCATAAATGTATATCCTAATACCTTGCCTTTGCGACCAATAATATAGATATTGGAATTGATATTACGACATAAAGTTTCGGCCATTTCCACAAAGCTGATGGGGTGGCCTGCTGCCTTTTGGATAATACGATTAATTTCACGGGTTTTTTCTAATAATGACTTCACCGAATCACTCCTTATATATGCCTTTTGCGTAAGTGGCAATCTTACCCTAATTAAACATAGATAACTTCGGCACTAATTAGCAAAAACCCTTCTTAATATGCAAATTTTCTTATAATTTTGTAATTTTTTAATTATCTTATTTAGGTTCGGCAATAATAATCCTAATTAAACCGCCGGCCGGGGCTTGATTATGATCATACCAAGCGCTTAAATGATAATCTTCGCCATTAATTTCGGCTAAAGTAGCGGCCGAATACTCGCCATCATCTTCAATTAATACTTGCACAAATTCCGATATTTGATATTGCTTATCATCGCTAAAGGCAATTTGGCCGCTAATGCTATCTATATTGGCTTCGCTGATATTAGTAATACCATCTACCTGGTCATTATCATATTTAAGCTGAGCGCCGCCTTTTTCGGCACTATAGATAATGCCATTAAACTTTAATTGATTGCTGCTGCCATTGATAATTGTATCATAGCTAGAGCTGCTGCTTGCTGCGCCATCGCTTTTGCTGAATTTTTCGGTAGCGCTGATATAGGCATAAGTGGCGGCATCGCCGGTTACATTTTCGATAATCAAATGGCTGATTTGATTTTGAGCATTTAGCTGATAATAAATTATATCGCTACCACTTAAAGTGGCATTAGCCAAACGTTGCGGATAAATGCTGCTAAAACCATCGGCGCCATCGGTTTCTAAAATTTGGATATTGGCGGCAAATTGATAATCACCAATCGCGGTAGCCTCGGCATTAACGGTGCCGCTTAGGCTGCGCTGATTCACATTATTAATAGCTATACCCTGCTCATTAATGCTAACTTGTACCAAGCTACCTTCGGTTTTGGCATAGCCGCTATGGATAAAAGTGCGCTCGCTGCCATCGGTGGCCATAATGGTGGTGGCATAGTAAATTTGCTCTAAGGCTAAATCGCTTTGCACTTCGCTGCTTTTTACCAAGCCATAATAATAGCTATTGCTATTTGCGGCATCTAAAATATCCACAACTTCGCCATTCATGCCCAAAAGCAGGATAACGCTATCGCCAATACTAAAGCTACCTTGGCTGGATAATTTATAAGCAGCATCGGCAGTGCCGATTTGATAACTATTGCCGGCTACGGTTACGGCAGTAGGGGCGGCGGCCGAAGGGCTTAGGGCGGTAATTGTGCCCCATTCCTGGTCGGTATATAGCCAAACAGTGTTCATGCTGCTATTATAATAGTAAACATCATTATTTACAATTTGCGAAGCATTAATCAATTTGCCATCACGATAAATATTAGCATTACTTAAATCAAAAGGCACATTTAAAGCACCATTTACCACAAAGGGGCCGGCCGTGCCATTATCTACTAAGCTATTATAATCGATGCTATCATTGCTGATATTATAACCTAAAGATGTACCATAAACAGCACCTTCGCTGGTTTTAGCTAGCATGGCATTATAAAAAATTGTGGCAATTTGCTCGGTATTAATCAACTGGCCTTGGGCGCTATTTAGGCCATCCATTAAACCCAAGCTATCGGCCTTGCTTAATTGAGCAGAAGGGAAAGAACCCACTAATTGGCTGCTATCATAGCCCAATAATTTTAAGATGGCGGTGATAGCCTCTTCTAAGCTAATATTTTGATCGGGACGAAAAGTGCCGTCGATATAGCCGGTAAGCCAGCCTTCTTCAATGGCAATTTTGATATAGGCGGCCTGGGGATGATCGGCCTTAACATCGCTATATAAGGAATATCCATAGCCATTGCCCACTGTATCGGCATAGCCGGAAGCCTGCACCAGCATTTGCGCCAATTCGGCACGGCTGATATTTTCGCCTGAGCCTTTATCGGCCTCGATAATGCCCATTGCCTTTACGGTTTCTAAGTTGCTGCCGGTTGAGGCCTGGGCATCTACGCTAAAAACGGTAAGTAGGGCTAAAGTTGCTACTATTACTGCGGTTAAAGTTTTTTTGATAATTGATTTAAACATAATATCCTCCTAAAATTTGCGTTTTATTTAAAATCTTAAGGCATCGATTGGGTTTAAGCGTGCTGCCTTTTTGGCCGGCAAATAACCAAATAAAATACCAATGGCTGCCGAAATACTAAAGGCTAAGAGTACAGCATTAACACCGGGGTCGATAGTAAAAGAGCTACCTAATAACTGGCTGGCAATGGGGCTGGCTATACCACAAAGCAAATAGCCTAAAACAATACCCAAAATACCGCCTAAAGCGCTGGTAACAGCCGCTTCTATTACAAATTGCTGTAAAATGGTACTTTCTTTAGCGCCTAGGGATTTGCGAATACCGATTTCCCTGGTGCGCTCGGTTACCGATACCAACATAATATTCATAATCCCAATCCCGCCTACCAAAAGCGAGATGGCGGCAATCCCTGCTAAAACATAAACCAGTACATCTACCATTTCGGTCATTGTATCTAAAATCGAGCCGATGCTAAATACGCGGTAGGCATCATCACTGCCAAAAATATCATAAAGCTCGGCCTCGATAATCGCTTGCGACATATCTAATTGTTCTTCATCAACCACCGCCACACTATAGGAGCTGATAACAGCACTGCCATTTAGGCGGGTGGCTGTAGTATAAGGTAGGTAGATGGCATCATCAGTGCCGCCTTCTTCCATATCATCGGTGGTTGCTTCGGCTATGCCCACAATCGTAAAATTATTACCATTAATCTGTAAGGTTTGGCCTAAGGCATTACCCATAAAGTAAGTTTGGGCAAAATAAGCGCCTACCACACAATTATTATTGCGATATTCCATATCACCATAGCTTAAATCGCGGCCTTCGGCAATAGGGTATTGCTTTAAGGTTAAATAGTCCTCGCCAATACCGGTAATTGTGGTGCTATCGATGGTATCGCTATCGATTTTTAAAGTACCGCTTACCGTTACCGTGGGCGAAATATGGGCTAAATATTCGGGATTATCGGCCACGATTTGATACATTTGATCATCATCCACCGTGCGGGTAGATGCGCCGCGGCCACTAACACTTACCGTTAAAATATTGGTACCCATTTCTTCGAAGCTTTGCTCGATATAGCCGGTTAGGCCATTGCCGATACCCACAATCAAGATTACGGCCAAAACCCCGATGATAATACCCAGCATGGTTAAGGTAGTGCGCATTTTGCTGGATGATATATTTTTAAGGGCCATAATAAAGCCTTCTTGAAATTTCATGAAGCATACCTCTGTTCTTTAGAATCTTGATCGGTATCAATAACCCGTTCGGGCAAAACTTCCAGTTCCGATTTGATGGCGGCTCGTCTGGCACTGCGATCATTAATTGCCGGGCCATCATAAACCACTTTGCCATCTTCTAAGCGAATAATCCTTTGAGCTTGCTGGGCAATTTCATTATCATGGGTAATCAAAATAATGGTATTACCCTTGTGATGCAAATCCTTAAGCATAGCCAGCACTTCTTGGCCGGTGCGCGAATCGAGAGCGCCTGTTGGCTCATCGGCTAAAATCAAAGCCGGGTCGCCCGATAAAGCCCTGGCTATCGATACCCTTTGCTGCTGACCACCCGATAATTGATTGGGTGTATGCAGCACTTTATCGCCTAAGCCCACCAAATCAAGGGTTTGCTGCGCCTTTTGCCGCCTTTGGCTTTTGCTTAAGCCGGCATACATTAGGGGCATTTCCACATTTTCCAGCAAGTTTAGCTTTGGCAATAAATTATATTGCTGAAAGATAAAGCCAATCATTTTATTGCGAATTTCGGCCAGCTCATTTTTGCTCATCGCCCCTACATCCTGGCCCTTTAGCAAATAATTGCCACTGGTTGGCACATCTAAAGCCCCAATAATATTCATACAGGTCGATTTGCCCGAGCCCGATGTGCCCACAATGGCCACAAATTCGCCATCATATATTTTAAAAGAAATATTATCGGCGGCGATAACCGTATTATCACCCATTATATAATGCTTATTTACATCTTTAAATTCGATTAAAGCTTGCATATTATTGCCTCCTTATATATTGCTACTATTAATCAGATAAATAATTTAGCGGCTAATTATTGAGGGCGACTACCACCACCACCGCCGGAGGGCATTTCACCGCCGGAGGGCATTCCGCCGCCGGCCGGCATATCGCCGCCCATTGGCATCATCATCATCATTTCTTCAGTACCTAAATCCAGCACCATTCCTTGATAAGCTACCGTATCGCCTTCTACCAGGCCGCTTAACACTTCCACATAGCTATCATCGCTAATGCCGGTTTCTACCTGCACATATACATAGCCTTCGGGGGCTTCTGTATCTAAGGCATTGGCGGCGCTGGGCGAATCGGCAGTAATCAAAACTGTATTGCCACGGCTTAAGGCATTAAGGGGCATGGTTAGCACCTGATTAGCCTCGGTAATGGCGATGGTAGCATCCACATTCATGCCCGGCATTAGGCCATCCGGCTCATCAATCTGAATTGTAATCGGATAAGTTGTTACCCCCGACGAAGTACTGCCTACCACGCTTACTTTGGTAACTTGGCCTTCATACTGCCTATTATCCAAGGCCTCGGCGGTAATTATTACATTTTGGCCAACCTCTACATCCGAGATATCCAATTCATCGATATTTAAAGTCATTGTTAAGTAGCTTAAATCGTAGATAATGCATAAGGGCTGGCCTTGCTCGGAAGTTTCGCCGGCTTTATAGTACTTTTCTACCACTGTGCCATCAATTGGCGAGGTAATTGTATATTGCTCCAGAGTTTGCTCGGCATTTTCGAGCCTAATTTCGGCCTGGCGTACACTATCGCTTTGGCTTTGTAGATTATCGCTTAAAGTATCGCTGCTAAGCTCGATTATGGTTTGACCATTTGCGGCATAACCGCCTTCTTCTATGATAATAGATTCTACAGTGCCGCTTTGCTCGGCGCTGATAGTACGCTCTTCCAGATAATTAAAACTAGCACTGTTAGCACTACCCACCCCATTAATGGTAGCGGTAGCAATTTGGCCATTAGCCAGGCCGCCGGGATTATTAACCGCTATTGTTACATAACGCAAAATGGTATTACCAATGCCAACTTCTTCTAAGCTACCGATAAAACTAATCGTGCCGCTTACTGTTTCAAAAGAGCCATCTAAAATAATATCTGCCGACTGGCCTAAGTAAAAGTTCGCCACATCATCGGCCGGGAAGGGTAATTCAATTTCCATCACACTATCATCGCGAATAGAGCCTAAAACCTGATTGGCATTAATATTATCGCCAACTTCCACATCAATGGCGGTGATATAGCCGCTTATTGGGGCTGTAACACTTAATTCATCCAAACTTTCGGCCACATTATTATAACTTCTTTGGCTAGAGCTTAGGCTGATTTGATTAGTTTCGATATCGCTTTGGGCATCGCTGCTATCTAATTGATATAAAACGGTATCTTTGCTAACCGTATCGCCTTCTTCAAAATCGGCGCTTAAAATTTCCTCCTCTACCAGGCTGGTAACCGTATAGGAATTGGCGGCCTCTAAGGCGGCACTACCGGTTATGGTTTGGCTGATATTGCCGATTTCTATTTGCTCTTCGGTAAGCGCATTATCGGCTGCGGTTTCGGCTGCGCCTTGATTAGGTAAAAAATACCACAGGCTTAGGCCTATTGCCGCCATCGCCAATGCGGTAATTATAATATTTTTTTTGCTAAAGATTTTTTTTGATTTCATGATTATTCCCTCTCGTTCATAATTTGATTTGCTATAAACCTAGTATAAATTAGCAATCTAAAAATAAAAGGGTGCTTATGTGAACATAACTAAAACTTTTACTAAATTTTGGGTGTGTTTTTAACAGGATTGCACTATGATGGCTATTAGCCAAAAATAAGCAAAAATTATTTACAAAAAAAGTTGTCGAAGTTAAAAATATATGCTATAATTAAGCATACCCTACGATGTGCGTGGTATGGCCGCCAGTTTTGACCGAACACCTTTAATACGGGAATCCGGCTTCGTTTGTGGCCGTTAAGCCTCCATAGTTAGAGGACAGCGAAAGCAAGCGGGAGGATACCCACCTGCTTGAGTGCAGGTTTCAAAACAGCGGTCACCACGGCAAAGTGGGGTTTTATTATGCCTAAAATTTTAAGGGGGAATATGATGAATATTAGCAATATGCAAGATCGCCTAATTGTAGCTTTGGATGTAAACACCCGTAAAGAGGCCTTTAATTTAGTAAAAGAGCTTGATGGCGAGGTTGGTGCTTTTAAAATCGGGATGCAGCTTTATAATAGCGCCGGTTCGGATATTGTAAGCGATATCCATGATTGGGGCGGCCGAGTTTTTGTTGATTTAAAATTTCATGATATCCCCAATACAGTGGCGCAAACCAGCCGAGTAATGGCGCGTCGCCAGGCCTTTATGTATACTATGCATGCCGGTGGCGGCAGCAAAATGCTGCGCACGGCAGCCGAATCGGTAGCGGATGAGGCTCATAAGTTAATTTTAGAAAAACCACTAACCATAGCCGTTACGGTTTTAACCAGTATATCCCAGCATGATTTTGAAACGGAAATGGGTATTAAAAAGCCGATCGTAGAGCATGTTGTGGAATTGGCCAAAATTGCCCAAGAAGCCGGCATGGATGGCGTGGTTTGCTCGCCTAGGGAAATTGAGCCGGTACGCAAAGCTTGCGGCCAAGATTTTATTATCGTAACCCCCGGTGTGCGCCCCACTTGGGCAGCCAGCGATGATCAAGAGCGTTTTATGACCCCTAAAGAGGCCATCGAGCGTGGTGCCAGCTATTTAGTAGTTGGTCGTCCAATCACCAAAGCCGCCAGCCCCAAAGAGGCCGCCCAAAAAATTGTGGCCGAAATGATGGAAGCCCATATTTAAAGGCTGCTTAATAGTTCGGAGTATTTATGACAATTATCACCGCTTCAAATTTGGCTAAAGGCTTTGATGGCAATAGTTTATTTGCTAATCTTAGCTTTAAAATCGAAGCCAAGGCCAAAATTGGCTTAACCGGGATTAACGGTTCGGGCAAAACCACTTTATTTAGGATTTTAACCGGCGAGATGAAGGCCGATAGCGGCAGTATTCATTATGATCGTCATTTAAAAATCGGCTATATGGAGCAGCAAATTGCCAATGCCGATTTAACTTTAATCCAAGCGGTAGGCCAGGTATTTGCCCCACTTAAAGCCCTAGAAGAACAAATCAATCAAATAAATAGCCAGCTAGAGCAGCAAACAACCCCTTCTTTATTAAATAAGCAGCATACTTTAAGGGAGGAATTTGCCGCCAAAGGTGGTTATACTTATCAAAGCCGCTTAAGGGCATCCTTAAGGGGCTTAGGTTTTAGTGAAGAGGAAATTGATTTACCGCTTAGCGCTTTAAGCGGCGGCCAAAGAAGCAAGGCCCTGCTGGCCAGAGCCTTATTAACCGAAGCCGATATTTTGCTTTTAGACGAACCGACCAATCACCTGGATATCGAGGCTATGGAGTGGCTGGAAAATTATTTGGCGGCCTATAGCGGGGCCTTGATTATCATATCCCATGACCGTTATTTTTTGGACAAATTAACCACCACCACCTGGGAGATGACTTTTGGTCAATTATACGAATATCGTGGCAATTATAGCCAGGCGCAGCAAAAAAAGCAAGCGCGCGAGGATAGTTTAAAGCATCGCCAGGATCAGGCTAAAAAAGAGGCCAAGCGCATCGAGGAGATGATAGCCCAACAAAAGCGCTTTAACCAGGCGCGCAATTATCGTACTATTGCCCATAAGCAAAAATCGCTTAATCGGGTAGAGGCCGAGATTGAGCAATTAAATCCGCTGGCGGCCGAGGCTAAGCTTAGTTTTAAGTTTAATGCGCCGCCGCCGGGCGGCAATGATATTTGGCAGCTTTTTGATATTAGCAAAAGTTTTGGCGAGCGTAAATTATTTAGCGATATTAATTTGCATATTAATAAAGGCGAGCGTATTTTTTTGCTGGGCGGTAATGGCTGTGGCAAAACCACTTTGCTTAAGATAATTTTGGGGCAAATCATAGCCGATAGCGGCTATATTAAGCAGGGCATTAATATTATCCCCGGTTATTTCGATCAATTAGCCAGCGGCCTAAACCCGGCCAATACCATCTTGGAGGAGATGTTTGATAGTTATCCTTTGCTAAGCCAAAGCCAAATTCGCAGTGCCTTGGGGCGTTTTTTATTCAAAGGCGATGATGTATTTAAGCCGATTTCTGCTCTTAGCGGTGGCGAGAAGGCGCGTTTAACCTTATTAAAGTTGATGTTACGCCAGGCCAATTTTTTGATCTTGGACGAGCCGACCAATCATTTGGATTTGGCTTCTAAAGAGGCGATAGAGCAGGCTTTGCTTGATTATCCGGGCACAATGTTGATTGTATCGCATGATCGTTATTTGATTAATCGTTTGGCAACAAAGATATATGTATTGGCGGCTGATGGTTTAAGCAGTTATTGGGGCAATTATGATAATTATTTGGCGAAGATGGAGCAGCTTAAAGCGATAAACAGCCCGCCGCCGGCAATAAAAAAAGCCGCCCCTAAAGGCGACTATGCCTTGCGCAAGGAGGCGCAAAGCCAATTACGCAAGGCCAAGCATAATTTGGAGAAGAAGGAGGCGGCTTGTGCTTTATGCGAGCAGGAGTTGGCAGCGGTGGATTTAGCTATTGAGCAGGCAGCTACTGATTATCAGCAATTGGCGATTTTAGCACCGAAGCGTGAGGAAATTCAGATGAGATTGGAGCAATGTTTTGCTGAATGGGAGCAAGCGGAAGTGGAGCTAGATCAACTTAGTTAGCAGGTTTTGTCAAGGTTTTTTCCTTGGATTGGGTTGATTTTATTTGTTTTGTGATGTTTGTTGTCTGTTGTTTGCTGTTGTTAGATGTTGTTCGCTTTGGGTTTAAGTTGCTTACATTTTTTGGCGGATAGTTTGTTTGGGTTGTGTTGCGTGCTTTGTTTGGTTTGCCTTTGATTTTGTTGCTTTTTGTTAGCTGGATTATAAGTTGCTTACATTTTTCGGCGGATATTTATTTTGGGCTGTATTTCGTGGGTTGTGGGTTTGGCTTGCCCTCGCCTACATTTGCTAGTTTATT
>CAYJPF010000058.1:0-16391 GCA_964372025.1 uncultured Peptococcaceae bacterium
AGCCGAAGCCGAAGCCGAAGCCGAAGCCGAAGCTGAAGCCGAAGCCGAAGCTGAAGCCGATGCCGAAGCCGATGCAGAAGCTGAAGCTGAAGCTGAAGCTGAAGCCGATGCCGAAGCCGACACCGACACCGACACCGCCACCGACGAAGCCATCAATCCCAACGCGGATGAAGATGATGAATCCGAGGCGGCGCTGGCCGAAGCTGATGAGCAAGATCAATCGCCATTAAGCGAGGCTAGCACAATTGACCAGGTGGCTGATGCTGCCTTGGCGGCAACCGAGGCGGCAATAGAAGCGGCGATTGCGGCTGCCGAAGCCAGCGATGCCGTATTGGAAGGCGATGCCTTAAGAGCGGCGCAAGCAGCAGCCCAAGCTGCGGCTAAAGCAGCACAAGCGGCAGCACAAGCAGCCCAAGCAGCTTTAGAGATGAGCCGCGGCGACGATTAATTTTGGTATTAAATAAAAACTAAAGTTTGATTAAGGCGCTGTTGATAATTAGCATCAACAGTGCCTTAAGCAAAAGCAAAACTTTCTGCTCAAAGGAGCAATTATGAAAAATTTAATGGATACAATCGGCAATACGCCATTGATTGATGCCGGCAGTTTGCTGGCGGAAAATTTAGGGCAAAATAGTTTGTCTTTAAAGCTGGAGTATTTTAATGCCGGAGGCAGTGTTAAAGATCGGGCGGTAAAATCGATGATCGAAGCCGCCGAGGCCAATGGCAAATTAAAAAAGGGCGGCTTAATAGTGGAGGCTACCAGCGGTAATACCGGTATAGCCTTGGCGATGATTTGCGCCCATAAGGGTTATCGCCTAATTTTAACCATGCCCGAAAGCATGAGCATTACCAGACGCAAATTATTGGCGGCTTACGGAGCCGAGTTGATGCTTACTCCGGCAGGGTTAGGCATGCAGGGCGCGGTGGAATATGCGCAAAAAATCCTGTCCGAAAATCCGGGAGCATTTATAACAGATCAATTTAATAATGAGGCAAATCCTGCTGCCCATTATCGAGGAACCGCACCCGAAATTTGGCAAGATAGCCAAGGCAAAATTGATATTTTGGTTTTAGGTTTTGGCACAGGGGGAACGATAAGCGGTTGTGCAAAAAGGTTAAAAGAGCTAAATCCGCAGCTACAAGTGATAGCAGTTGAGCCGGCGGAATCGCCATTATTAAGCGAGGGCAGGGCAGGAGGGCATGCTATACAGGGGATTGGGGCAAATTTTATCCCATCGATATTAAGGCAAGATTTAATCGATCGGGTGATTGCCATACCCGGTGAGCAAGCCATAGCCACTGCCGAAAAGCTGGCCAAAAAGCTGGGCATTTTGAGCGGAATTTCCGGAGGAGCGGCTGTAGCTGCAAGCTTAAAGGTGGCGGAGCAGGTTGAGCAAAAAAGCATAATCAGTTTAATCCCCGATGGAGGGGAAAGGTATTTAGACTAAAAAGTTTTAGTCAATTTTTTTAAAAAAAATTTTTTTTCAATTTTTTTAAAAAAATTTGGGGGGGGGGGGGGGGGGCCCCCCCCCACCAAGGTCTTAGATGTTATGATATAAGGCTAAGCATAATATCTGCGATGCCGCCAAAATAATCAAAACCTAAACGAATTTTTCTTGCAGGAGATTGGCCAATCTGTTATAATAGGGTTAACCGAGTAAGCCGGATGAACGCAAGTTAAAGCCAAAGCTTTAATTTGAGGAAAGTCCGGGCACCATAGAGCAGGATGCCGGCTAACGGCCGGTGGGGGCAACCCTAAGGATAGTGCCACAGAAATAAACCGCCTATGCTGGGCTTTTGCCTGCATGGGTAAGGGTGGAACGGTGCGGTAAGAGCGCACCGGCAGCCGGGAGATCGGCTGGCCAGGTAAACCCCATCCGGTGCAAGATTAATACAAAAGCTTAAGTTTAACTTAAAGAGGCTGCTCGCTTCGCTTTTAATTAAAGTTGCTAAAGCTTATTGGCAACAATAAGCGTAGATAGATGTTCATCCCCGACAGAACCCGGCTTACAGGCTTGCTCGGCCGAAAAAATATAATATAAAGTATAATTTATGGAGGCAATTATGACAGCTACACTGGAAAGTTTATCGCAAAGAATGCAAGAATATGTAAAAATGGAAGATGAATTAGCATTTGATATTTTTGTAGCATATTATCAAGATTTAATTACATTTTTGCAAGCCGAATATCAAAACCTAAATACCGAACAATTAATCGAAACCGAGGCCATTTGCAATATTGTGGCCGCCAATGCTCAAAGCCGAGCATTAAGCAAAAATGATCAGCGCAAAAAATTCCAAAAGATGGCCGAAAAAGGCGCTTTTTGGCAAAAAGCGATTCATGCCAACCTTAAAAAGCAAGGCTTTAGTGATGAAGAATTGCAAGAAAAAGTAGAAGGGCTTTGGGAATAATGC
Source organism: uncultured Peptococcaceae bacterium (assembly GCA_964372025.1). GTDB lineage: Bacteria > Bacillota > Dehalobacteriia > UBA4068 > UBA4068 > CAYJBP01. Next base: position 2,416 of record CAYJPF010000058.1, read on the forward strand.
GCCTACGCACCTTGCCCGGCTCTAAAGAGCAAATTGCAGAGCATAGCCTGCTAACAGTGGCCTATAACCAGTTGCCGCCGGCAGGCTGGCATCAAAAATTTGCTTTAGAACAACCAATTCACTTAGAAATTGGCATGGGGCGTGGCCGCTTTATTACCGGCCTTACCCGCGCCAACCCCCATATCAACTATATTGGCTTAGAAGTAAAAGCCGAGGTTATCCTAACCGCAATCGAGCGCTTAGCAGGGCAAATCCCTCCTAATTTGCTCTTTTTGCATGGCGGGGCAGATAATTTAGCCGAGCTTTTGCCGGCCAATTCTATTGAGCAAATCTATTTGCTATTTTCCGATCCTTGGCCAAAAAAGCGTCATCATAAGCGGCGCTTAACGGACAAACGTTTTTTAGATCAATATGCCCAAGTTTTAGGCCAAAATGGCCGCTTAATCTTTAAAACCGATGGCGAGGAATTTTTTGCTTGGTCGAGGCAGTCTTTTTGCGAAAACGGTTGGCAAATTATTGAAGAAAGCCATGATTATCAGCTGGCCGAAAACGAAATTATCAGCGAATACGAAAACCGCTTCCGCCAAAAAGGGCAACCAATTTTTTATGCACTTTTAACCCCGCCTAAAGATACACTAAGCCCTAATACTTAAATATAAGAAGGAGATTTAAAATGGAATATATAAGTACGCGCAATATTGCAGCTACAGCCTGCTCTTCGGCGCAAGCCATTATTGCCGGCATTGCTCCTGATGGTGGGCTTTATGTGCCAAAAAATTTCCCGGCTTATGATTTAGCAAAGCTTAAAGATAATGATTATTTAGGGCTAGCCAAAGATATTTTTGGCCTCTATTTAAGCGATTTTAATAAGCAGCAAATCGAGGCCATCGTTAAGGCCGCCTACCCCGAAAGCGCTTTTGGTCGGGATATTGCACCTGTCCAAAAAGTTGGGGATTTTTATCTGCTGGAGCTATTCCATGGCCCAACAGCCGCCTTTAAGGATATGGCCTTGCAGGCCTTACCGCATCTATTAACAACATCCATGGCTTTAACAGGCCAAAAGGATGATGTGGTAATCTTGGTGGCCACCTCCGGCGATACCGGCAAAGCCGCCTTAGAGGGCTTTTGCGATGTTGAGCATTGCTCGATTATCGTTTTTTATCCGGCCGATGGCGTTAGCGAAATCCAGGAAAAGCAAATGCTAACCACCGGCGGCCAAAATACCACCATTATCGCCGTTAATGGCAATTTTGATGATTGTCAAACTGCTGTTAAGCAGGTATTTGCCGATCAGCAACTGGCCACAAAAATGGCTAATCATAATTTAAGTTTTTCGTCGGCCAATTCAATTAATTTTGGCCGTTTGTTGCCACAAATAGTATACTATTTTGATGCGTATCGTCAATTATGCTTAAAGCATAATTTGCCTTTGGGCGAGGCCATTGATGTGGCCGTGCCTACCGGCAATTTTGGCAATATTTTGGCGGCCTTTTATGCCAAGCAAATGGGCTTGCCAATTGCCAATTTAATTTGCGCCTCTAATAGCAATGATGTGCTGGCAGATGCCATTAGTACCGGCCTTTATAATCGTAAGCGCCCCTTTTATCAAACGGGCAGCCCTTCGATGGATATTTTAGTATCCAGCAATTTCGAGCGCTTTCTTTACGAAATTTACGGCCGCGATGCCGCAGCCACCGCCAATGCTATGCAAAAATTAAATAGCGAAGGCCAATTTACAATCGAGGCCGAAACATGCCAAAAAATGCAGGCTTTAATTTACGGCGGCAAAGCCGATGATCAGCAAGCTGCCGTAACCATCAAAGATATTTTTGCTAAGCATAATTATGTTTTAGATCCGCATACAGCGGTAGGTTATTATGTGGCGCAGCAGTATCAGGCTGAAACCGCTGCTAAAAGGCCGCTTGTCTTGGCCTCTACAGCCAGCCCCTATAAATTTGCAAACACGGTGCTTAAGGCTTTAGATATCGATTGCCAAGGCTTAAATGGCAGCGAGCAATTGCAGTTGTTGGCGCAAAAAACCGTCACAAATATCCCTAATTCTTTAGCAAAAATAAATAATTTGCCGCAAAGGGTAAAGACTATCATTAATAAAGAAGAAATTGCCGCCACGGTGGCCAAAGTTTTGGAGCTAAAATAATGAAGGAAAATTATCAAGATTTGCTTGCTAAAATTGATATGGCCAATTTGCCGCAGCATATTGGCGTGATTATGGATGGCAATGGTCGCTGGGCTAAGGCGCAGGGTCAGGCGCGTTCATTTGGCCATAAAGCAGGCGCGGAGGCTATGCGCCGCCTGGTAGAAATTTGCCGCGAAATTGGCATTAAAAGCCTAAGCGTTTATGCTTTTTCTACCGAAAACTGGCGCCGCCCGGAAGGCGAAATTAACTTTTTAATGCGCCTTTTGGCTCAGTATCTAAAGCAAGAATTACCGCTTTTGATGGAACAAAATATCCGCCTAAACGGTCTGGGCGATTGGTCGGCTTTGCCCAAGCCGATTCAGGAGGCTTATGCCCAAATGCGGGCCGCTACCGCCGATAATGCGGCGATGACCTTAAATTTAGCAATCAACTATGGTTCGCAGCAGGAAATTTTGCGGGCCATGCATTCTATTTACCATGATATTGCCGCCCAAAAGCTAAGCATAGACCAGCTAGACGAGGATTTGCTAGCATCAAGATTAGATACCGGCGGCCAACCCACTTTGGATTTAATTATTCGCCCTTCGGGCGAGCAAAGGCTGAGCAATTTTTTGCTATGGCAGGCCGCCTATGCCGAGTTTATCTTTTTGGATATCCTCTGGCCTGATTTTGGCAAAAGGGAGCTTTTAGCTGCGATAATCGAGTATCAAAGCCGCAATCGCCGCTTTGGGGGGTTGGCTTAAACCCGGTTATCCGGATTAAATTGGCTGGCCTGAGCTAAGCTTGGCAACTGGGCTCAACTGGGCTAAACTTGGCAACTTGGGTAAGCCGGTTTTGCCTGGCAGGCCGCTGTTTTTGCTAAATCAATATCAAAAATAAATTTGTTACAAAAAGCCAACAATTACGATTGTTTTAAAGGAGGTTATTCTATGCTTACCAGAATTATCACTGCGCTAATCGGTATCCCTATTTTGCTGGGTCTTTGCTATTATGGTTCTTGGCCGCTTTTGCTGGCAATTATGGCTTTAGCCGGGCTTTGCGCCTATGAGCTAAGCCAAATGCTTAAAGCCAAGCAATTTGCTGTTTTTAGCGGGCTAAATATCTGCTTATCAGTAGTGATAGCAGGTGCTTTAGGTTTTGGTAATACACCAATTTGGCTTTGGGCATTGCTAAAAATACTTACCTTGGGCTTTTATCTATTTTTGGCGCATTATAATAAAACTTCTATTAAACAGGCATTTATGCAGGCGATTGGCATAATTTATATTGGGGTGGGTTTTGGCGCTTTGGCCTCTTTGCGCCTAAGTGATAGCTTTACCCTAATCTTACTGGCCTTTATCATTGTTTGGCTTACCGATAGCGCCGCTTATTTTGTGGGCAGCGCCATTGGCAAGCATAAAATGGCGCCGGTTATTAGCCCCAATAAGTCCTGGGAGGGCTTTTTAGGTGGCCTAATTGCCGCTTTAATTGTGGCCGGTATTTATATGATTATTGTCCTAGATATGCCGCTTTACCAGGCGTTTTTACTGGCAATTTTCTTTTCGGTGCTGGGGCAGCTGGGCGATTTGGCCGAATCGGCTATTAAACGTTATTGTGGGGTTAAAGATTCAGGCAGCCTTATCCCCGGCCATGGTGGGGTTTTCGATCGCTTTGATAGTGTAATTTTAGTTGCACCTTTTATGCATTTATTTTTGATTTGGCTTTAAGCCAAACCTGTAAGCTAAACCCATCCCGGCGGCTAATTTAAAATCGAGGTGATCCAATGTTCAAAATGGATACAGAAACCCTGCGTCGCTATTTGATTATGGCGGCTTTGGTGCTGGTATTGCTGGTTATTGCTATTTTGCTTTATAGCTATGCGCCCTCTTTATTTAGCGATGTTTTGGGCTTTTTGGGGCTGGTGCTTTTTCCCTTTGCTATTGCTTGGCTGGCGGCAATTTTTACCAGGCCGATGATTAATTGGCTATGCAAACGCCTGCGTTTTAGCCGTAGCGCGGCCGTTGTTTTTATGATGTTTATCTGCCTTGCCGCCTTAGGTGGCCTAATTACGATGCTAACTTTGGTTATTGTGGATGTGGTGGGCGATTTGCGCCTATATTTTAGCGATACCAATAATGCGGTGATGGATGTTGTGCATCAAATCCAGGATATTTACGGACGCCTTAATATGGATTTCGAGCAGCTGCAATCGATGCTTAGCCGTATTGGCGAATTTGTGGGGCAATATGCCGGCGATAGCTTTAGTGCGGTTTGGGATATCGCCAAGGCCACGCCCACTTATTTTTTGCTTATAATAGTAGCTTTGGTGGCGATTTTTTACTGGTGCCGCGACGAGGATGTGGTAAAGCGGCTGCTGGTAACCCCGTTTTCGGCAGCTAAACGCAAAGAAATCCTGCGTACCTATGATTCTATTTCGCAGGTATTGGGTAATTATTTGCGGGCGCAATTATTTTTGGTAACTATATCAATTGTAATTTGTATAGCCGGCCTAAGCATTTTAAGGCTGGAAAACAGCATTACCATGGGCTTTTTAGCAGGCAGTTTAGATGTAATCCCCATGTTGGGGCCGGGCACAATTCTTATCCCTTGGGCGGTTTGGCTTTTAATAACCGGCCAGTATTTGGCCTGCTTGGGGCTAATTGTGGTATTCTTTAGCGTAATTTTAATTCGCAATTTAATTCAGCCTAAAATTTTAAGTGATAGCATGGGCGTGCATCCTTTGCTGATGCTGGCCTCTTTATTTATTGGGATGCGTCTTTTTGGGGCGGTTGGCTTGATTATCGGGCCGGTTGGGGTATCTTTGGCGCAGGTTTTGTATCGCGAAAAGCGTAAACATAGCAAAAAAACGCCGCCACCCACAGCGCCACCGCCTAATTTGCCGCCATCGGGAGGAAATTGATGAAAAAATTAGCAATTTTGGGTTCAACCGGTTCAATTGGTACTCAAACTTTGGATATTTGCCGCTGGTTTAAGGATGATTTGCAAGTTGTAGCCTTAGCAGCCGGTAATAATTGGCAATTGCTGGCGGAGCAGGCCTTAGAGTTTAGGCCGCAGCTGGTGGCTTTGGCCGCTGATCAGCATTATCAGGCCTTAAAGCAGGCCTTAAGCGGCACGGATATCGAGATTATCTGTGGCGAGCAGGCCGCCGAGCAGGTGGCGGCGCTTAGCAATATTGATAGCGTAGTGGCAGCCATAGTAGGATTGCAGGGTTTACCTGCTGTTTTATCTGCAATTACTGCTAATCATGAGCTGATTTTGGCTAATAAAGAGGCCTTGGTGGCCGGCGGCTTTTTAACAATGCCGCTGGCTAAAAAGCATAATTGCGCAATTATCCCGGCCGATAGCGAGCATTCGGCCATTTATCAATGCCTGCTGGGCGAGCGGGATGCAAAGCGGCTGATTTTAACGGCCAGCGGTGGCTCTTTGCGAGATAAAAGCCTGGCAGAGCTAGCTACGGTTACGGTGGCCGATGCCCTTAATCATCCCAATTGGAGTATGGGCAATAAGATTACCATTGATAGCGCTTCGATGGTTAATAAGGGCTTGGAGATTATCGAGGCGCATTGGCTGTTTGGCTTTGATTATCCGCAAATCGAGGTGTTAATTCATCCCGAAAGCATTGTCCATTCTATGGTGCAATTTGACGATGGCGCAGTTAAAGGCCTGCTATCGCCGCCGGATATGCGCCTTACTTTGCAATATGCGCTGCTTTTGCCAAAGCGGCCGCCTAATCCTGTGCCAATACTTGATTTGGCCAAAATCGGCAGCCTAAACTTTCAAAATCCCGATTTTGAGCGCTTTAAGGCCTTAAAGCTGGCCTATCAGGCGGGCATGGCCGGCAATAGCCATACCATTGCCTATAATGCCGCCAACGAGGTGCTGGCGGCCGCCTTTTTGCAGGGAAAAATCAGGTTTCCGCTAATTGGCGACGGCTTAGAGCAGGTATTAAGCCAGCATCAGGGCGAAAAGGTGCAAACTGCCGAGGATATTTTTGCGCTGGATAAACAAATTAGGGCAATTAGCGATAAATTTGTGGCGCTAGCAGGTAATTGCTGATATAATAGCGAAGTTAACAGTTTAAACTGTTTTGCTTTAACACCGATTTAAACTGATTAAAAGGGGGAAATTAATTGTCGGCTTTAACAACGGCTTTGGCGGTAATTATTGTATTTGGGGTTTTGATAATCTCTCATGAACTTGGACATTTTTTGACAGCTAAATTATTTAAGGTTTATGTTCATGATTTTAGTATAGGTTTAGGGCCTAAAATCCTTGATTTTAAGCGTAAGGAAACAGCATATACCTTACGCCTTTTGCCAATTGGCGGTATGGTGCGGATGATGGGCGAGGATGATGAAGATGGCGATCCCGATGATCCGCGCTCTTTTAATAAGAAAAAAATTTGGCAGCGAATTTTGATTATTTTTAATGGCCCGCTTTTTAATTTTGTGGCGGCTTTAGTTATATTTGTGATTAGTTATATGGTAATTGGTGTGGTGGTGGAAGCCGCAGATACCAGCGTTTTAGGTAATATTATCCCCTCTACCCCGGCCGATGAAGCCGGCCTTATGCCTGGGGACGAAATTATTAGCATCAATGGCGTTGATGTTAATGATTGGAGCGGTATTACCCCTGCCATTCAAACCTGGGATGAGGCAAGCGGCCTGATGCCTTTAATCATCATTCGTGATGGTCAGCAAAAAGAAGTGCTGCTTACCCCAAGCTATGATGGCGAGCGTTATACCATCGGTATCACCCCCGAATATATGCGCGAACGGCTAGGCTTTTTTCAATCAATAAGCCTAGGTTTTGAAACAACTTATATGATGACTTTAGAAATCTTTAAAGCAATCGGCATGATGTTTAGCGGCGAAATCGAGCCGGAATTGGCAGGGCCGGTGGGCATTGTTGATATTATCGGCGATTCGGCGCGCAGCGGCATGAGCTATTTGCTAAGCCTGGCCGCTATGTTGTGCGTAAATGTGGGCATTGTTAATCTAATGCCTTTGCCGGCTTTGGATGGCAGCCGCATTGTTTTTTTAATTATCGAAGGCTTGCGTGGCAAGCCAATTAACCGCGAAAAAGAAGGGCTTATCCATTTTATTGGCTTTGCTTTGCTATTAGCCCTGGTAGTGGTCGTTACATTTAATGATATTAGGAGATTATTAGGGTGAGCGAGTTTTTAGCCTTAAGGCGCAAAACCAGGCAACTTAAAATTGGCGATATTAAAATTGGTGGCGATGCGCCGATTAGTATTCAATCGATGGCTAATACCAAAACCTCGGATATTTCGGCCACTTTGGCGCAAATTAGCGCTTTAAAAGAGGCCGGCTGCGATATTATGCGGCTGGCCATTGCCGATATGGACGATGCGCTGGCCTTAAAGCAAATTTGCAAGGCTAAAATTATGCCTTTGGTGGCCGATATCCATTTTGATTATCGGCTGGCTTTGGCGGCGATTGAAGGCGGCATTGATGCGCTGCGCCTAAACCCCGGCAATATCACAAATCCGGCCAAGGTGGCCGAGATTGTGGCTGCCGCTAAAACCAAGGGGCTGCCGATTAGGATTGGTGTAAATGGCGGATCTTTGCCTAATGATTTAATCGAAAAATACGGTGGCATCACGGCTAAAGGCCTGGTGGAGGCTGCCGGCAGGCATATAGAATTATTGGAAGATAAGGGCTTTTTTGATATCAAAATTTCCCTTAAGGCCAGCCATTTGCCGCTGATGTTGGCGGCTTATCGGCAAATGGCCAAGCTTTGCGATTATCCGCTGCATATCGGCGTTACCGAGGCCGGCCTGCCCGGCAAGGGCAGCATTAAATCGGCCTTGGGCATTGGCATTCTTTTGGCCGAGGGTATTGGCGATACGCTGCGGGTTTCTTTAACCGGCAACCCCTTGCCCGAGGTGGTTTTGGCCAAGGATATATTAACCATGCTGGAATTAAAAGAGGGCGACAGCGAGATTATCGCTTGCCCTACCTGCGGTAGAACCGCTATTGATGTGGCAAAGATGGCTACCCAAGCCGAGCAGCGTTTGGCCAAGCTTGATTTGGCCAAGCCGCTAAAAATTGCGGTGATGGGCTGCGCGGTAAATGGCCCGGGCGAGGCAAGGGCGGCCGATATTGGCATTGCCGGTGGCAAAGGGCGCGGGCTGCTGTTTGCAAAAGGGCAGGTTATCGGCCACTTTCCCGAAGAGGAATTATTAGATGCTTTGTTTAAACAAATAAAAATTTTAGATAGTAATGATTAAGGAGGAAGTTTTATGCGCATGAGCCAAATTTATGCCCCCACTTTAAGGGAAACCCCGGCCGAGGCCGAGATTATTAGTCATCAGCTGCTGCTAAAGGCAGGGATGATTCATAAAGTGGCGGCCGGTATTTATACCTATTTGCCCCTTGGTTGGAAGGTTATGAAAAATATTATGAATATTATTAGGGAGGAAATGGACGATGCCGGCGGCCAGGAATTATTTTTGCCCACCGTGCATCCGGCCGAAATGTGGCAGGAAAGCGGACGCTGGCAAATTTATGGCGCTGAGCTATGGCGGGTAAAAGATCGCCATAATCGCGATTTTTGCCTAGCCCCCACCCATGAGGAGGCCATCACCACCCATATCCGTAATGATATCCGTTCTTATAAGCAATTACCCCAGCTACCCTATCAAATTCAAACTAAATTTAGGGATGAGCGCCGCCCTCGTTTTGGCCTAATGCGGGGCAGGGAGTTTATTATGAAGGACATGTATTCCTTCGATCGTGATAAGGAAAGTTTGGATAAAACCTATCAAATTATGCATCAGGCTTATAGCAATGTTTTTAGGCGGATGGGGCTTGATTTTAGGGCGGTGGAGGCCGATAGCGGGGCTATTGGCGGTAAGGGCAGCCATGAATTTATGGCTTTGGCGCAAGCCGGCGAAAGCATGATTATTTTTTGCCCCTCCTGCTCTTATGCGGCCACCGACGAGATTGCTGCTTCTAAACCCCAGCCCACAGGCCTTAACGAGGCCAAAAAGCCGCTGGAAGAAGTTTATACCCCCGATTGCAAAACGGTAGAAGATGTGGCTAAATTTTTGGGCGTTCCTTCGGATCGCATGGTTAAGAGCATGTGCTATAAAGCCACCTTTATGGACGGCAAGGAGGAAATATTGCTGGTTCTATTGCGGGGCGATCGTCAGGTAAACGAGATTAAGCTTAAAAATGCCTTAGATTGCCTAGAAGTAATTTTTGCCACCGATGAGGAAACCAGATCTATTGGCTTAGAGCCTGGTTATTGTGGGCCTGTTGGCTTAAAAGAGGGCATCAGAATTATTGCCGATACCGAAGTTCCCCAAATGGTTAACCATGAATGTGGTGGCGGCAGGCTTAGTTATCATTATATCAATGTTAATTATGGCACTGATTATAGTGTAGATTTAGTTACAGATTTATCCTTAGTAGAAAAAGGCCATATTTGCCCGGAATGCGGCGCTATTTTAGATGGTATGCGTGGCATCGAGGTTGGTCAGATTTTTAAATTGCAAACCAAGTACAGTTCGGTTCTGGGTGCGCGCTTTTTGGACGAAAAAGGCGAGGAACATGATATGGTAATGGGCTGCTATGGCATTGGCGTGGGGCGCACGATGGGCGCAATTATCGAGCAGCATCATGATCAATACGGCATTATTTGGCCGATGGCGGTAGCGCCGTATCAGGTAAGCATCGTGCCTGTTAACGATAAGGATGAGGCCTTGGTGGCAGCGGCCGAGCAGCTTTATGCCGATTTGAAGAAAAAGCGGATAGCGGTGGTTATCGACGATCGTCGCGAGCGACCCGGCGTTAAGTTTAATGATGCCGATTTGCTGGGCTTTCCGCTTAGGGTAACGGTTGGCAAAAAGTATCATAGCGATGGTTTGGTTGAGTTAAAAGTTCGTGCCAGCGGCCAAATGGAGGAAATTGCCCTGGAGCAAGTGGGCGAGCGCATTTGTACTTTAATAGAAGAATTAACCATTAAATAGTATTAAAATTTAATTTGCGGAGGAATTAAAATGCCTATTTATAATTTTATGGACAAGAAGCCACAAATAGCAGCCGATGCTTTTATTGCCGAAACCGCAGTTATCATAGGTGATGTTACTATTGGTAGCGGCTCTAGCATTTGGTATGGCACTGTTTTGCGTGGCGATATCGCCCCAATTGTGGTTGGTAAAAATGTAAGTATTCAGGAAAATTCGGTGCTGCATGTTGATCATAATTTGGGCTGCTTTATTGGCGACAATGTAACGATTGGCCATGGTGCTATCGTACATGCAGCTACAGTAGAGGATAATTGTTTAATCGGCATGGGCGCTATTGTGCTTGATGATGCTCGTATTGGCAAGGGATCTTTGGTTGGGGCCAGCTCTTTGGTGCCGCCTAAAAAGCAAATTCCGCCTCAAAGCCAGGTTATGGGTGCGCCATGCATTATCAAAAAGCAATTAACAGACGAGGCTGAGCAGGGCTTTATCAAGCATGCTATGGGCTATGTAGAGCTTGCCGGCCAGTATTTAAAGGAGAGAAATAATGAGCGATAAAAAAGATTTTAGGAATACCATGCCCAGCACTGCCCAAGAAAAAAGCCAGGCCTTGGATGCAGCCTTAGCCAGAATTGAAAAAGATTTTGGCAAAGGGTCGGTAATGTTTTTAGGAAAATCCGAGGTACAGCCTATCGATGTTATCCCCACCGGTTCTTTGGCCTTGGATATAGCGCTTGGGGTGGGCGGCGTGCCGCGCGGCCGGGTGGTAGAGGTGTTTGGCCCGGAATCTTCCGGCAAAACCACGGTGGCTTTACATATTGTGGCCGAGGCCCAAAAAAATGGTGGCAAGGCGGCATTTATTGATGTGGAGCATGCCTTAGACCCTATCTATGCAGCCAATTTGGGTGTAGATATTAATGAATTAATCGTATCGCAGCCGGATACCGGCGAGGATGCCTTAGCCATTGCCGATGCCTTGGTGCGTTCCAGCGCCCTTGATTTGATAATTGTGGACTCGGTAGCAGCCTTAGTGCCTCGTGCCGAGCTAGAGGGCGAGATGGGCGATTCGCATGTAGGTTTGCAGGCACGATTGATGTCGCAGGCCTTGCGCAAACTTACCGGCACTACCAATAAAACTAATACTTGCTTGGTCTTTATCAACCAAATTCGCGAAAAAATCGGGGTAATGTTTGGCAATCCCGAAACTACAACCGGCGGCCGTGCCTTAAAGTTCTATTCTTCGGTGCGTTTGGAGGTACGTCGCGGCGAGGTTATCAAAAACGGTACAGAAATGGTAGGTAATCGTACAAAAGTAAAGGTAGCTAAAAACAAAGTAGCGCCGCCGTTTAAGGTTGCCGAATTTGATATTATTTATGGCGAAGGCATATCCAAAGAGGGTAATATAGTGGATATTGGTGTTGATTTGCAAATTGTGCAAAAGGCCGGTGCTTGGTATAGTTATAATGAGGAGCGGATTGGCCAAGGCCGTGAAAACGCTAAAAAATACCTGGCCGAAAACCCCGAGATTATGGCCGAGATAGAAACTTTAATCCGTAATAAAGCCCAAGGCTTAACGATGATATCGGTAGGCAAGGCAACGGAAACTCAACCCGAGTGAGCGCCTACAAAATAAAAAGGTCTAGTTTGGCCCCCGGTTTTGAGCCGGCTTTGGCTAAAGCTATGGCCTTTTTGGCTAAAAGGGAGTATGCGGCCGAGCAGATACGCCAAAAGCTAAAGGATTTAGAGGCGGCGGATGATGATATAGAGCAGGTAATTGCTTATTTGCAGGAGCGAGGATATCAAGATGATCGGCGCTTTGGCGAGATCCATATTCGCAGCCGTTTAAATTTTAATCCGCGGGGTCGTTTTATGGTTAAGCAGGAGTTAAAGAATTTTGGCTTAGAGGCTCAATTAATCGAGCAATTAATAGAGGAGCAATATCCGGAGCCGCTGGAGCAGCAAATTTTGGCTAAGTTTTTGGCAGCGGATATGGCTAAGCTAAAAGCTTTGCCGCAGGATAGTTTTGAGGATAAGAAGGCGTATCAAAAGCAATATTATAAGGCTGCACGTAAAGCAGCAGCTAAAGGCTTTAAGCAAGATAATATTTTTGCTATTTTGGGGAGCGAGGAATAAAATTAAAGGGGGTTATCGCAATGCGACAGCCCCCTTTTTATTGGAAATAACTGTTGTTGGTTTCTTGCTTAAGCTTGAGCTGATAATCCGAAGCCTTTTCACGCTGACCAAAAACGACCACTAATTGCGAAGTTTATCAAAAGGTGGAAACAAATTGTTTTTTACACCACAAATATATTCATTTGTTGTTTGTGTTTTGAACCATTTTATTATTTCATGTAGGGGCGAACCTATGTGTTCGCCCGTTTTGTTGTTGATGGACAATATAAAATGTATATGATTGGGCATAATAATATATTTGTTAATTTCTATATTTTTATATTTATTGTCCAATTCAATTATATATTTTTCAATTAATATGCGTGGATTATTCGGGCGAACACATAGGTTCGCCCCTACAGTATCACCAAATAAACATTCTCTGCTATTGGTTCGGATTAGGGGCGGGCGGCTTGAGGCCTGTTTTGGCTTTGCCAAAAGGCGTTTGGTTTTAAGCCAATATCTTTAAACTGTTTTAATGCCACGAATAATATGATCCATTTCCAGCAAACATTGGCTAACTGCCGGCGAATAGGCTTTGCCATGCAGGCGGGCAAATTCGGCTTTGGCAATAATGCTTTTGCGGGCAGGGCGGTAGGGGCGCGGCAAAAGCAAAGCTGCATAACAATTACATGCCCCCACGATAGCAGCCATAATCGGGATTTGATCTTGCTTTAGCCCCTCCGGATAACCGCAGCCATCATAGCGTTCGTGATGATGCAAAACTGCTTGACAAATGGTATCGTTTAGGCCAAAGCTATGGCAAAATTTAGCTGCAAATTCGCTATGGCTTTGAATGCGTCGCCATTCGGCGGCGGTTAATACGCCGGGCTTATCTAAAATTTGGCCGCCAACCTCGCTTAAAGCAATATCGGCCAGGTTGACGGCCATTTCCAAATCGGTTAGCTGATCCTTATCAAAACCCAGTTTAGCACCGCAAGCCAGCGCCAAATTGCTGCTAAGCAGGCCATGCTGCCATAGATAGGGCGAGTTTTGCTTAATAATGGCATGTGCCATCTTAATTAAAACGGTTTGCTCGCATAGCAAATTATTACTGCCCAAAGCAGTAAAAGCCCCACCTTTGGCCTTTTTTAAATCTTTTTCGGCAGCAGCGGTTAGCTGCCATATATCCTGTGGTGGCAAGGTGGCAAGGCCATAATCAAAATTAAGGCTAATGCCCTCATAATCAAAAACAGCAGGTAAAGCATGATTTTGAGCAGTTAAGCATAATTGTTCGGCCAAATCCAAAGCCTGCCAACTTTGGCATTCATTAATAGCCAGGGCAAAAGTAGCGCCGCTAAAGCGTGCCAAATAGGATAGTTTGGGCTGATTATCTGCTAAAAAGTCGGCACTAATTTTTAAAAGCTTATCAGCCGCCATAGGGCTTAATTTGCCCTGCCAAAGGTCAAAATTTTTTACCTGCAATAATAAAAGGCATAAAGGCTTGGCCAAATTGGCCTTAAGGCAAAGCTCGGGCAATATTAAATGCAATTGATGCCGCGAATTTAAGCCGGTTAATAAATCACTCATATTAAAACCTCGTTTCGGGGATAGTGCAATGCTATTAAGTTAAGGGCAATCGAAGATAAGACAAGATATCAAAAGCAACTAGCGAGTAGAGAAACTTATTAAACTAGCAAATGTAGTTGGAGC
>CAYJPF010000059.1:0-15675 GCA_964372025.1 uncultured Peptococcaceae bacterium
ACCTATCACTTTTTTTGTGCCTTTTTACACTAAAAGTTTACGGCTTCGGAAACTTTGGGCGTGTAAGTTACCGCTGCACCTCGTCTTGTAGGTAGTGTAAGTTGGGGTAGCTCTAACGGTACATGGAAAGCCTTTTGCAAGCTGCTTAAAGATGATACTCTGGAGTTCCAAATGGTGATGGATATGATTAAGATTTTCCTGGAGCCGGTATTTGAGGCAATTATCCAAGAAGATGAGTTGCTTTTGGAGTGGGATTGTGGGAAGTGTGAATGGGTAGATTAAGTTGTGCAGATTGCAAATATGTAATTTGGGCGTGAAGAAGGGGCGAATACCAATCGCCCCTTTAATTACAATTACTCCATCCCCCAAATCGCCAGTAATTGCAAGGTTGGAATAAGTTCCTTAGCTTTGTCAGTAATAAAATATTCCACCCGAATTGGCATTTCATTGTACTGCACTCTTGTAATTAAGCCATCTTTTTCTAAATCTTTTAAAGAAGAAGCCAGCATTGTATTGGTAATCCCGGTTACTTTTTTCATCAATTCATTATATCTAATGCCTTTTTCCGTTGATAAGACACATATAATAGGAATTTTCCACTTTCCGCCTATTTTTTTTAAAGCAACTTGCAATGGACATAGTTGATTGCAAGGACAGTGCTCGGCTTTACACTCACTCATATTTTTCTTAGCTCCTCATATTTATTTGCGTTATTGACCGGCTATTTCTTATATGCTATTATTATAGCAGCTAAGAAAAACAAAGTCAATCACAAAAACTTATTGAAGGAGAATCAAGCATGAAGAACTTAGAAAACGTAAGCAATTTATTCAAAGACCAAGCAAGTACCAAGGTGATTAGCACAGTATCCAAAGATGGTGAAGTACATTCAATCGTGGCCGGTAGTATTATGGTAGTTGATGACAATACAATGGCTGTTGCCGAAGTATTTATGCACACTACTTGTGCCAATTTAGAGGTAAATAATAAAGCGGCCTTGCTGGCTGTTAAAGGTATGGAATCTTACTTAGTTAATGGTACTGTTGGCGCACGTTTAACTGATGGTGCCTTATTCGAGGCTGTGGCTGCCAACTTTGCAAAAATGAATATGCAAATTAAAGCTGTTTGGACATTTACTGTTGATAAAATTTATGACGAAAGTGCCGGCCCTAATGGTGGCAAGCAGCTTTTTTAATAAAGAAAGCTTTTGTTTAATTTACATAGAAGAGAGAAAAGTCCACAGCGTAAACAAAATGCGAGTTTGCTTGCGTTTTTGCTTAAACGCTGTGGACTTTGTTACAGTTAGCGAAAAAGGTGGCATTATTATGAAACGCTTAAAAGTTATTGCCTGCGAGGTTGCTTTCCGAGAGCTATGTTTTTGTGCCAGTAAAGTAGATACTATTGTAGATTTCAGCTTTATGCCAAGAAAACTTCATATTGTCGGGGTAGAAAAAATGCGAGCTACCCTACAAAATGAAATCGATCAAGTAGATACTGAAATTTATGATGCCATACTACTGGCTTATGGGCTTTGTGGTTGCGGTGTGGTTGGGCTTAAAGCAAAATTGCCCATCATAATTCCCAAAGCACATGATTGCATATCGTTCTTTCTCGGCTCAAGGCAAAGATATACAGATTTAAAGCAAGAGCATCAGAAAGCATTTTATTTCACTTCCGGTTGGCTAGAACGTGAAATAGTCCCTAAAAATGAGGGTTTAGCACAAAATCTCGCCTCTTATAAATCGATGATAGATGATATTATTTTTATAAATACAGGTGTTGGCAATAGTGAAGATTATCGAAGGCAAGCCCAACAGCTTGCCCAAGAATGTGAAGCATCGTTTATCGAGGTAAATGGCAATAACTCATTATTGCTTAACTTTTTAAATGGCAATTGGAATGAAAATGATTTTACTATCATCCCGGCCAATCATCAAATTATAGCAACAAATGATGATAATATAGTCGGCTATGAAAACGAAATATAGAAAGAGCTTAAAATATAGAATTTAATAAACAAACCACATATTTTAATATTGGTTGTACTTTTGGTATCTTAATAAAACCTACAGTTTATAGTGAATAGTGATATTTTGGGTCTGAACTCCGTTTTTCTTTCCGGAGTGATAGACCTCTATTTTTTCTATCAGCTCATTTAACATTCTCGGTGTCAATTTTCGTATGCGTGTATATTTGCGAACCGCACTGATGAACATATCGCTTGTCATGGTTTGGCTTTTGCCTTTTTGCAAGTCGGCTTACTTTGGAAATTTGCCCCGACAAGGTTGTAGTTCGGCAACTAAACCTAATCATTGACCTTTTGTACTATCCATGATATAATAATCGTTACCGATTATTATATATCCTTATTTAATTCGCCGCAAATTCTCGGCCTAAGAACGGCCAAGAATTTTTTATGGCAAAATTATATCATAAATATGCAGCAAGATTAGCTTAATTATTATGCTATTGGCATACTTATAATATAATCAAAAGAATACATTCCGACTATATTTCCACATATATAATTGAGGTGTAAAAATGAGTAATAAATTCAATAATATGGCTACCCCGGATCAGTTAGAGCAAAAACTTGATTTAATTAAAAAGGAGCTGGATTTTTATAAATCGGCTTTAAATGCATTGCCAAATCCGATCTTTTTAAAAAATCAAAATGCTGAGTTTATTTTTTTTAATAAAAGCTATGAGCAGTTTTTTGGTGTTGATTCCCAAAACTTACTTGGCACAACAGTGGAACAATCTACCTATCTTGATGAAAAAGATAAGTTTAGATACCATGTAGAAGATACCACCCTTTTACAAAATAAATCTCAGATTAATTACGAGGTGCCTTTTACCAACTCGCTTGGCCAAACCGAACCATCGCTGTACTGGAGCTGCGGTTTTGGCTCCCAGCTGGATGATACAAGGGGCCTTATTGGCGAAATTGTAAGCATTGGCAGCCTTAAAATTGTGGAAAATAGCCTGCTTAAAGAACTGGATACCCCCCATAATCATACCGATGCCCAAAAAAACTCCGAGATACGCAAACAATCAACCCAGTTTTTTAATACCATATTAAACTATTATCAGGCTCATTCGGTTTTATTATTAGAGTTTGATTTTGCAAATGAAAAAATATATAGCATCAATATAACCGATACCGAGCATAATAAAAGTGATTTTGATATATATTCCGGCATCACCTTAAAGGAAATTCAGCCGTTTCTTACAGGCCTTTCTAAAGGTAATGCCAAATATTTAACCGTTTCTGATTTTATTTTAGACGAAAAAATTAAAAAAAATCTAAGTTATATTATTTCGGTAATATATGCCCCCCTATACACTGCTAACGACGAGCTTATGGGCTTAATTGTAGTTAAAGACCCTAAAGATAATATTGATAAACTCGAAATTCTGCAATCCACAATACCATTTGTGATCGACGATCTTCAAAAAAGCAAGGTATATGATAGATTATCGCAGATTAGATATATTGACGAAACAACCTTGCTATTTAATCGAGCCAAGTATCAAACGGTAATAAAAGATATGCAGGCAAATCTTCCGCCATCGATAGGAATTTTAACGGCAGATATTAATGGCCTGCATACCATCAATGATTTTTATGGCGTTAGCAGTGGTGATAAAGTGCTTTTAAAAAGCGCAACCGTATTGCAAGAAGTATTTGGCAACAACTGCTATCGCATAGGCGACGACGAATTTATTGTGCTGGATTTAGATGTTGACGAAATAGATTTTAAAAATAAAGTTAATCAGTTTAAGCAAGAAATTGAAAAAAGCGAGTTTTGCAATCTTTCGTTTGGCTATGTTTTTGCGGAGGGTAATTATGATATCCGCCAAAAAATCGCCTATGCCGGCGAGCTGATGACTATCGAAAAACATTCCTATTATAAATCTGCATCAAGCAAAAATTCCAAAATCGTAAAATACTCGCATAGCCTAATTCAAACCCTAATTTCCGAGCTGCAAAATGATAGATTTGCGGTTTATCTTCAGCCTCAAATCGACCTTAACACCAATAAAATTGCCGGCGCCGAAGCCTTAATCCGCAAGTTTGATATCAATGGCAATATAGAGTTCCCCCTATCCTTTTTGCCATTATACGAAGCGGAAAAAATTATTCGCCATGTAGATTTATTTGTGGTGGAAACAGTATGCCAAAAGATTGCCCAGTGGCTAAAGCAAAATCATGTGCTTAAGGTGGCTATTAACCTTTCGCGGATCACGCTTATGGAAAGAAATATCATCGAAGAAATTGCCCATATATGCGATAGCTATAATGTGCCACGCAACTTAATCGAATTAGAACTTACCGAAACCGATAATACAATCGAAAATTCGCATCTTGAATTTGTGCTTAAAAAGGCCTATGATTATGGCTTTACCTTGGCACTTGATGATTTTGGCGCAGAATATTCTAATCTTAAGATGTTAACCTCGATGCATTTTTCGCAAATTAAATTTGATAAAAGTTTAATAGATAATATTTGCAGCGATATAAAATCGGCCACCATTGTTGAATATGCCATAAAAATGTGCCAAAGCCTTGGCGTGCGACAGCTTGTTGCCGAAGGGATAGAAACAGAGCAACAACGTGATTTTTTGCAAAGCAAAAACTGTAATTTAGGGCAAGGCTATCTATTTTCCAAGCCAATCCCGATTAGCGAATTCGAACAAAAATATCTTTTAATTTGATTAACTGGCTTTTTTTAATCCATGACGCTTGTTGGTTTCTTGCTTAATTTTGAGAACTAGCTACGTGCATAGCTGCGGGTTAGCTTTAGCTAAACCCAGCTAGGCCAATACCTCCGCAATTTTTTGTAAAAAATTGATTAAAACTTTAAAAGGGGGGCTATCGCAAATAGTTATATTTGCGATAGCCCCCCTTTTTTTATCGATTTAGCTTAAATTAGCTTAAGCTAAATCATCAATTTGCTCTGTAAAATCGATAATTACCTCATCTTCCAGCTCGGCAAACTCTTGGCTTATTTGCCGGTTGATAGCTGCCATCTCCTGATAAGCTGCGGCCATCTGTTGGGCTGTAAAATTATTAATCATAATTACCTCCTTATTCTCAACAAAAGCTGCTATTCGGCAAATACCATTAGGCAAATGCCATTAGGCAAAGCTTGCCATATCAATAGGGGTTAGGCTAAGCTGTAAATTGGGGCGTCTTGCCGCCGGGCGTTTAACTTATCCTAATTATACATCAAAATTTGTCGAAAATAAAGCGGTAAATTATTGTATTTTTTATAAGCCAATAAAAATTTATTGGGGTTCATAGCATAGCCAGCTAGCTACCCAGCCTTCGGTATCATCTTCTAAGCGCACTTTATACCATACTTGGCCATCGGCATCATTTTTTTGGCCTAAATAATCCAGCTCGGTTTCGGCAATTACATTGCCTACAATATCGGCTTCGGCCGAAGCATCCGAACGGATATTTACCGAATCGGCCTGCACCGTTACCGTAGTAAAACTAGGGGTTGTGGTGGCTGGCTCCTCGGGTGTAGTAGCAGTACCGCTACCCGGCTCGGGGATGGCAGATACATCCAAATCACTACCGGCGCTACCGCCCGATAAGGCCAATACTTGCTCTTCTAAATCATTAATTTTAGTTTGCATATCCGCCAAGCGGGTTCCTACATAGGTTTCTACAAAATCTTCGGTTACTACCGGGTTATCTGCACTACCGGTGTCTACAGCTGCCTGAATTACCTGGCCAAAAACAAAGCCCAAAGTAGCAAACACCAAGGCCGCCACCACCAATACCGCAATACCACCCTTACTCATAATCAACACTCCTTTTTAGAATATATATTATAGTTTATTGCTTTTGCTGCTTTTTGCTGCCCTTATGCTTATTGCCTCGCAATACGCCCAAATGCTCGGCGCCGGCAAAAGTTATTAGCGTTACAACAATCAATAAGGCAACCGCCTGCGCCCCGGTAAGATAAGCCAATAATATGGCCGATACCCCCAATAAAGCACTGATTAAATAAATAACCAATACCGTTTGGCGATGGCTTAAGCCAAGCTGTAATAAGCTATGATGCAAATGCCCTTTATCGGCGCCAAAAATCGGCTTATGCAATAAGGCTCGACGGCTGATAGCAAAAAATGTATCAAAAATGGGAATACCCATTATGATCAAGGGAATAAAAATAGAAATAATGGTTGCCCCTTTTGATAAACCCATTATCGATAAGGCGCCCATGATAAAGCCCAAAAATAAAGATCCGCAATCGCCCATAAAGGTTTTGGCCGGATGAAAATTATAGCGCAAAAAGCCAAAGGCAGCAGCAGCTAAAACAGCGGCAAGAGCGGCGGTTTCCATTTGCCCTTGGGCAATGCAAACCAGCATCATAGTAATAGCCGCAATAGCCGAAACCCCTGCACAAAGGCCATCTAAGCCATCAATTAAATTTACCGCATTAGATACCCCCGTTAACCAAATTATAGTTACCGGAATAGTAAAAATGCCTAAAGATATTAAGCCGGCCTCGGAAAAAGGGTTGGTAATAAAATCTACATAAAAGCCACCTTCGATTAAAACCAAAGACGAAATTACCTGCCCCAACAATTTTAATTTGGGGCTTAGGCCTTTATAGTCATCGATAAAACCGGTAAGCATAACCAGGCTACCGGCAATTAAAAGTGCAGCTACCTGACGGGTAAAAATGCCCAAAGCCAAGGCACCCAAAACAAAGGCCGCATAAATTGCCAAGCCGCCCAAACGCGGGGTTGCCCCCTGATGCACCTTGCGCTCATTGGGTAAATCAACTATATTTAATTTTTTGGCCACCTTAATTGTAAGTGGGGTAAGGGTTAAAGCCGCCACTAAAGCAACAATTACCCCCAACCATAAGTTGGTCATGTTTCACCTAA
This sequence comes from uncultured Peptococcaceae bacterium, assembly GCA_964372025.1. Taxonomy (GTDB): domain Bacteria; phylum Bacillota; class Dehalobacteriia; order UBA4068; family UBA4068; genus CAYJBP01. The sequence continues at coordinate 6,913 of CAYJPF010000059.1, forward strand.
TTTCTTAACAATAGTACTACCCTTTATTTTCTCATTAAATATAGTGGTTTGTCAATCTTTTTTTAATTAATTGTTGTACCTACATCATAAACGCTTAATTCTTCGGGCAAAGCAATTTGCTGATCGGTAATATTATTAACGGTTAAGTCCAGATATTGTACCAAATAAGTTTCATTGCTTAAATAATCAAAAACCTCGGCTTGTAGGGGCAGGCCATGCAGGGTGCTAATCCATAATTTATCGGTTTCGTTTTCGATAATCAAGCAGGTTTGATTATTGATAATTTCCGTACCAATAAGTGTATATTGATGATAATCAGTAAGCAAAAAATTGCGGGGAATTTCCACACTGGCAGAATCGAATTTAGACATCAACCCGGTAGTTGAACCGGGGCTATAGGTAATGCGCACAAAGGCATCCCAATCATAAAAATCGATGGTGGGCTGGCTTTGGCCAAATTGAGTGGTTATTTGCACTTTAGCATCTTTGTAAATGGTCTGCACCTGCAAAGTTTCATTAATATTATGCCTAAAATAGCAAGAGTTAACTAAGGCCTTATTAGCCATAATATCCTCTATTGTGGCCTGCTCGCCCAGATCATTAAAAGGGGCGTTATCTGCGCTGCTAGCAGCATCGGTGTTGCTATCGGCCGGGGAATTATCATTTTGCTCCGCAATATTTGGGGTGGGGTTAGCAGGGTTTGGCTGCGCATCATCAGTGGCCGGCGCAGGCGCGGGGCTATTGGTTATTGGGCCTTCTTGATTATCATCTGCTGCATTTAGGCCGGGCTCGATGATAATAGTTTCCTCAACTATATCCTCGCTCGACCAGCTTGGTTGATCATTACCGCAAGCGCTAAAGCATAGTATAGCTGCGATTAGCAAAAATAGCATAGCCTTTAATTTATTTGATTTAAACATTTTTTCCTCCAGCTGCTAAAAATTTACATATTAAAATTAGATGCAAAAAACAGCCAAGTTGTTCCATAGTAGGGGCAGTCGGCAACCTGGGGCTTTGCCAATATCCCCCTTTTATTCTATCATTAATTTAGCTAAAAGGCAAGCCCACCCGGAATATTCGCCGCCGGATAATCATAAAATAAAGCCATAAGCCAATTTTTAAAAGGGGGCAATATGACTTTTTTAGCGATTATCACTACTATATTTATCGGGGCGATTTTGCTGGCAATACTGATACCGCGCAGCTTGCCCCATACCGTACAGCCTTTTTTTGTACAAATTGATGATGATTTGGATAATATCGAATGGCTGGTGCTGATGATTATCCGCAATATGCCGCGCAAAAAAATTTATTTAATAGATAATAGCCCGGGTAAGTATCGGCAAATTATCAATGCCTTGGCTAAACGCTATCATTTAACCATTTTAAATTCTGCACCAAAAGAACAGGCTTTATTTTACTTAAAATGCAATTCTACCGTAGATGATTTGCAAAAATATAACCAGGAAAAAGGCCAAAAACAGCGAAGTTATTAATTGTAACAATAAATATTATTAAAGATACAGTTAAGCATTAAAGTAAGGATGTTTTTTATGAGCTTGCCCTTAGCTATTTTGGATTTGCTTTTTCCTTTTCCGTATTGCCCGGTTTGCGCTAAAAAAAGCGCAGGCGGCAATATTTGCATGGCTTGCAAGCAGCAGTTTAAGCAAAATATTTTTTGCGATAGTTGCGCTACCCTTATCGATAAACCGGGCATTTGCGCTGCCTGCAGCAAGCGTCACAATTATTTTGATGATGCTTTTGCCGGCTTTGCTTATCAGGATAATTTGCGCTACAATTTGCAATTATTTAAGTATAATCAGCAAACTTGGCTAAAATGGTATTTGGCCAATATTTTATTATTAAGCTATGATAATTTTAGCCAAAATTGGGCGCCCAATCGGGTAATGGCCATTCCTTTAAGCACTAAAAAGTTGGCCGAGCGCGGTTATAATCAAGCCGAACTTTTGGCCGAAATAGTAGCTAAACAGTTACAAGTTATTTTTGATAAAACATCTTTAATACGGATTAAAGAAACACCGCCTTTGGCTAATTTTAATGGCTTAGAGCGCCAAGCAATTATGAAGAATGCCTTTAGCGCCCAAGAGCTAAATGGCCAATCTATTTTGCTAATCGATGATATTTATACAAGCGGTGCAACATTAAACTCCGCAGCTAAAGCCCTAAAAATGGCAGGCGCTGCTAAAGTTTATGCATTATGTGTGGCAACATATTTGCAAGAGCAGGATTAGTTTTGGCTTATTATTGGCAGGCAAATGCTAATATTTATCTTGCTAAATAAATAATATTAGCAGGAATTTGTCAAAAAAAGGCCAATATTTTATAGTACAGCTAAATATATAAAATTCAGCTAGATAAAATGGAGGGATTAGGATGAATATTAATTTTAAATCTCGCAATATGGATATTAGCAAAGCGCTTAAAGAGTATGCCGAAAAAAGATTGTCTAAATTCGACAAATTGATAAAAGTAGATATGGCAACCGTAAATATGATTACCATCAAAGATCGCTATCGCCTGGAGGTAACTATACCCTATAATGGTATAATTATACGTGGCGAAGAAGAAGGCTATGATATGTTTACCTGCATCGATAATGTGGTGGAAAAGCTGGAAAGCCAAATCCACAAGTATCGGACACGCCTAATTAAAAAAGGCCGTGGCAGCAAGCCTGCCGACGAACTCCCGGTAGCTTATGCGGTGCAAGAGGATGATTTACCTGTAAAAGTAAAGCATTTTACCACCAAACCCATGCCGGTAGACGAGGCCATTATGCAAATGAATTTATTAGGCCATAGCTTCTTTGTATTTATTAATAGCGAAGAAGGCAATACCGTAAATGTATTATACAGAAGGCATGATGGCGAATATGGCCTTTTAGTACCGGAAGTATAAATATTACATTTTTTGTATAAAGCTATTATCGGGAGGCAGGGGGTTATCCTTGCCTCCCTTTATTTATATGAAGGAGGCTAAACTATGACTAAAATAAATTTGCTAAATATTATCAATGCCAAATTAAAAGAGCATCCCCGGCATCAACTTTTTAGGGAGGCCATACTGGCCGTATCGGCGGCTGATGATATGCGTTATCCCCAGCTAAAGCAGATAATTGGCCCTTGGCATCAAAACCCTAATCAACTTTTTGAGCCGGCTAAAACGGTAATATCTTATTTTGTGCCTTTTAGCGAGCAGGTGGTTAATGCGCCCAAAAACAGCGAGCAAGTTGCAGCCATTTGGGGGCAGGCCTATCTTAGCATTAATGCCGCCTTTAATGATATCAACCAGGCTTTAGCTGCGGCTTTAGCCGAGCAAAACTATCAATCATTTGCCATTGCCGCCACCCATACCTATAGCCCGCAGGATTTGCAATCGATGTGGTCGCATCGTAGTGCGGCGGTTATTGCCGGCCTTGGTCATTTTGGCGCAAATCGCTTGGTTATTACCGAAAAAGGCTCGGGCGGACGTTTTTCTACCCTGCTTACCGATGCCCCTGCTGCGCTAATCGAAGGCGCTATTACTAGCCCGGCCAAGGATTATTGCCTATATAATACCAATGAATCCTGCCTGCTATGTCATAAGATTTGCCCGGTTTCCGCCCTTAAAATTGACGATTTTGAACGCTTTGCTTGCCATGATGATGTATTAATCAAAAATGCCCATCAATTAGAAGCCACAGTGGGCTTTGCCGATGTTTGCGGCAAGTGCATCAGCGTTTGTCCCTGGGCTTATCGTCAATAGTGGCCACTGTAACAAAAAGGTCACGTTTGCGATTTTGACAAATTTCGAAAGTGTAACCGTTTTGTAACCGTTTATTTGTTATAATAACAATATCAAAAATAAAATGAACGGAAGTAAAACATGAATTTTTTAAATTTTAGCCAAATAATGATGCATGATAGCGCTTTTTCGATTATCATTATGCTGGCCATTTTGCTGGTAATCATTGGGGTTTGCCTTTATAGCTTGCTGGCTAAAGGCAAAGTTCGCAATAATCATAAGTAAAAACTATTGACATTTGCAATTTTTAAAGCTATACTGTAAGAGAAAATATTAATAAGCTGTCTTCGGGGCGGGGTGCAATTCCCCACCGGCGGTAAGGTGATTTATCATTAAGCCCGCGAGCCTAATAGGTTGATCCGGTGTAATTCCGGAGCCGACGGTTATAGTCCGGATGGAAGAAGGCTTTTAGCTTAATTTATCTAAATTTAAGTTAAGGCAAACGCCCCCTATTTAAGGGGCGTTTTTTGCATTCTAAGGCAGCAAAAGGAGGATTTATAATGAATAATTTAAATCAAAACCCCAGTATTGGCGCTTGGAACAATTTAAAAATCAGCAGGATGGGCATTTTAGCGGCCATCTCGATTGCCTTGATTTTAACCGTGCGCATCCCCTTTGGCCCGGCCCCCTATCTGGTATTCGATCTGGCCGATATCCCGATTTTGCTGGGCGCTTTTACCATTAGCCCTTTAGCCGGGCTGATGATTTTGGGCGCAGTTTCTTTAATCCAGGCCTTTGCCTTGGGTGGCAATGGCATTATTGGTTTTATCATGGGCTTTACCTCGTCGGGGGCGATGATTGTGATGGCTTCTTATCTTTATCGGCGTTTGGGCGGCGGCAATCGTGCGCTTTTAATTGGCCTAATTAGCGGCGCTTTAACCATGACCGCCTTAATGATGCCCCTAAATATTATCTTTACCCCCATTTTATTTGGGATGCCGATGCAGGCAGTTATTGATTTAATCATCCCTGTTTTATTACCCTTTAATTTAATTAAATCGGTACTAAATTGTGTACTTTTTTATGCACTTTACAAGGCTTTGCGGCCTTTGAATATTTTTTAGATATAAGGGGCTTTTGCTAAAAATAGCGATAAGCCCTTTTTAAATTAAACCATGCCTTCTAATAGGGCAATATCATTGATAATTTGCTTAAACACCTCGGCGGCCTCGATGCTGCCGGACTGGCCATTTTCGATAAAAACAGCTATCGACCAGCGGGCTTTTTGCAGGGTATAGCTACTATAAGGCGCAAAACCGGCACACCAAACACCATCTACTTCCGAGGTGCCGGTTTTGGCTGCCACCGGGATTAGGCAATCGGCCAATATGCCCAAAGTGCCTTCGCTAACAACCAAATGCATCATATCGGCCACCTGCTTAGCGCTATTACCGCTGATAGCAGGTGTTTTTTCTTGAGCTTCGATAGCTAAAAGCTGCTCGCCATCCTGATTAATCACCCTGCTAACCAGCCTAGGCTCGATAAGATAGCCGCCATTGGCCACCGTGGCTATCATTTGCGCCACCAAAAGCGGGCTTAGACTAACCCCATTTTCGCCAATCGAGATATTGGCCATATCGCCTGCTATATAGGGGTTAAAATCAAAAGGATATTGGCCCTCAACCTGATATCCGCCAATATTTTGCCAATTTAAACCCAAAAGCCCGGCATAATGCTTAATGGTATCCGCCCCCAATTGCCAGCCCAATTGGCCAAAATAAGGATTGCAAGAATTGGCCAAGGCCTGCGCCAAATCCTGCTCGCCATGGCCGGGGGCATACCAGCAGTTTAGCTGATGGCTATCATTGATTAGGGTAGCGCCTTTGCAATCAAAATCATCTAATTGCAGGCCGGTTTCTAAGGCGGCTATGGCCAGCAAAAGCTTAAAGGTAGAGGCCGGATTATAATAACTAAAGGCCTTATTGATATAGGCATTATCGGCAATAGGCTTAAAGCTGTAGGGGTCGAATTTAGGGGCGGAGGCCGCTGCCAAAATATCGCCGTTTTGGGCATCCAAAATAAGGCAAGCGCCACTTAAATCACCCAAAGCCCTTTCGGCAATTTGCTGAAAATCGCTATCTAAAGTAAGTTGTACGCTATTATAGGCATTTTGTTCGGGCTCAACCAAAAGCCATTGATCGGTGCTGGGCTTGCCTATGGCATCAACATAAGTCATTATTTGGGTATCATCGCGCTGATTCAAATAGCTATCATACTGCAATTCTATACCCATAACACCTTTAACCCCGGCCGCATTATCCCCGCTTTGCACCATGCCAATTAAATGGGGCGCTAAATTGGCCGCCCCATAACGAGCCGCCAAATTAAAAAGCATAATGCCGCCTAAATTTAAATCGCCTATGGCCTTAAGCTGGCTGCTACTTAGGCCGGTTTTAAAAATATAAGGGCTAATCATTTGCTGATTACCCTGCTTAAGGCGCAAATGCACCAAATCATAATCCAAATCGAGGGCTTGGCTTAGGCTAAGTGCGGTTTGCGCCAAATCATCAAGCAAAAGCGGAAAAACAACCAGCGCCGCCTCCTCCACCGAGGTTAAAAGCCGCCCCTTGCTATCAATAATATCACCGCGCGCATACTGATGATAATCCAAGCTACGCTGCTGTTGATCTTGCACCAAACCGGCCAAGTGCTCATCATTAATCAGCATCAAATAAATTAAGCGTGCTGTTAAAAGCGTTACCGCCAATAAAAAAATTAAGCCTAAATTAGCCATACCTTTATAGCGCATAGAGTACCTCTTTTTAGCTTAGTATGCTTATTTGGGCTTTTTTTATGTATTTAATCGTCTTAATCATCCATTTTAGAATAGGGCATATGCAGCCATAATTGCTGGCCGGCAAGGCGAATTATTACCACAGCGCTAATTGTAATAATCGAGGCCAAGCTGCCGCTTAGGCCAAAAAATTGCAAAAGAGCATATAAAAGCGCACCGCAAATGGCGGTGGTGGCATAAATATCATCACTTTTAAGCAAGGCCGGGATGGTGCTTAGAAAAATATCACGCAGAACACCACCACCAATAGCGGTTGTGCCGCCAATAATGATAACACCCAGCAAATCCAGCCCCTTGCGCATAGCCGCCAAAGCACCCGAGGCCGCAAAGGCTATGGTGCCAATAATATCCAAACCTAAAAAAACCAATTGTTCCATGCGGGTTTAATTAATCCTCCTTGCGCATTTGCTTGCGGATTTCCTCGATGCGATTTTCGGCGCGGCGCTTAAATACGGCCGAACCCATTTTATCCATGCGTGCCTGGTAAAAGTAATCATAGGCCTTTTTGCGATTACCCTTGCGATAATATAAATCGCCCAAAATATAAGATAATTGCTGATTTTGCTGAGCAGGGATGCTGATGTTTTGATAAGTATATTCATAATTTTCTAAGGCCTTTTGCAGGGCAAATTCGGCCATTTTAAAATCGCGGCAATCCTCGTAAATGCGGCTTAATTTTAGCCATAGCTTGCCCTGAATTAATTGCTGATTACCAAAGCAAATTTCGGCCGCAATTAAGGCCAAATAATAGCCGCCAAAAACACTTAGCGCATCCCTTTTATCGAATAAGGGCAAGCTAAAATTGCCTTTATAAGCGGCCAGCGCCTTGGCCAAATGCTCGGGCACTACCCGATTTACATTGCTAAAGGCATCGGTAAAGGCCGAAAACCAGCAATGCGGGCAAGTAACAACCTCGTAATAAGCAGGCTCGATATCCTTATAATAAATTCTTAGGCTGGTATCGGTTTTAAGCTCATGTAATTTGGATTTTTTGATAGCCAAAATCGGCAAGGCCTTTTTGCATTGCGGGCAGGAAATGGTTTTTTCGAATAAATATTCCTGATTATTATTGGGCAAAGGCAAATAATAATTGCCATGCCCATCCGGGAAAAGCGCACCATAAGGCTGATTATCGTCGATTTTATAGGCTTGGTCGGTATTATCCTCGGCAGGCGGCTCGGCTTTAGTGGCCAAATTAAAGGCGGCCGACGGCGGCAAAGGCTTATTTTTTAAACTATTAGGACGCAGCGGCGCCAAAGTATCAATACTAGCCTCTACAAGGGCATTTGCAGGATGGCTATTTGGAACATTTAAGCTATCGCCATTAGTATTGGCGGCGCTAGCCTCTGCAAGGGCAGGCTGCTCGGGCTTTGCTTTATCCCTTTGCAGGGCAGCATTAAGAACCCGCAATTGGCGATCGAAGCGCTCGTTTTGCAGCTCGGCCTTGTTTAGGCGCAGACAAAGATTTTTAATCAAAATAAAGCCGGTTTCGGGCTGGCTTTGAATAAATTCAAAAACATTCTCGCGATCTATTTTAAGCAGTAAAACCTCGTTTTCGGCAACAGCGGTAGTTTGCTGCGGCGCATCCAAAAACAAAGAGCGCACGCCAATAAACTGCCCACTTTGCAAAGTATCTAATTTTTGCTCGCAATTTTGCATATAATTTTCATAAAGGCCAACATTACCCTGCAAAATAAAATACATGCGGCTAATTTGCTGGCCTTGGCGCACAATTATGCGATCATGTTCAAAGCGTTTAATATCGGCCTTATTGAGGGAGGAAATATTATTAATCAATTAAAGCCCTCATTTCCTAAAGCTGTATATTACCTATTATATAATAAAACCCAGGTTTTGACTAGCAAAAATTAAAAGTTTTACTCAATTTTTTACAAAAAATTGCAGGGTTTGACCTAGCTGGGTTTAGCGTAAAAGGACTTGAACCCATACGCCCTTATTTAGGCTTAGCAGGCACTAAAACAACAGAAACAATCTTATTTTAATTAATTTTTTGCTAAAACGATAATTTTAAAAAGCCTAAATAAGGGTGCGAAGCAGTTTTGCGCCAAAATCAGTGGATAGATAGTGGACTTGACGGTGCTTTTCGTAGCAGCGCTACGGGAAGTGCCGGCAAGGCCGCTAGCTGCCGCTGATTTTGAGCGCAAAAC
>CAYJPF010000060.1:0-15612 GCA_964372025.1 uncultured Peptococcaceae bacterium
CCCCCCCCCCCCCCCCCCCCCCCCCCCCAAGGTCTTAAAAAGGTTTTAAGCCAACCAAAAAACTAAGCAAGCAAATCAAAACACCAACAAAAAAGCAGCAAGGAAGTAAAAACCGGCTTAAAACCGGCGCCTTTTGGCGAAGCCAAAACAGCTCTCAATACCAAACAATCAACCAATAATCGTAATGGATAAAAAAAGGGCTATTGCAAATAGATATATTTGCAATAGCCCCATAGCGGCTTATTTAATTATCATAATTTAATCATCATAGCCTTTGCTGGTATCCATTTGCACTGTACGGGTGGCCTCGTCATAGCCTACGGCAAAATCGAATATCTCGCCTAAATCTACCAGCAAGAAGTAATTTGCGCCATCAATATTGTAGGCAGTAAGATTGGCCTCTTTGCCATCTACATATACCCTTTGATTGCTAATTATCGTATTGCCTGCCGCCTGAGGAGCTTCCATTTCGCCACCAATTACCGTATAGGCTTGATTGCTGGTTAATTCGATAATACGGCTAATTTCATTATAGGCTACCTCGAATTTTTTGCCGGTATCACGCAGGGCAAAAGCCAAATCGCGTAATTTAAAATAATTATTGCCATTGATATTATAAGCAGCCGAGCTAATACCTTTAGCATTTAACTCCAAGGCCTGATTACTTACCACTACATCTAAGCCACGTTCGATAGTGATATTATAGCTGGTGCTTTCAGAGCCAATGCCTACATCGATAATAAAGGTATTATCGCCGCTTTTTAGAGCATGATTGGTTGTCCAAGCGCCATTATTTAATTGCTGGCCAAGCATGGTAATATCATATTCCGGGTTGGTATAGGGGTTAAAGGCCACTTGGCTGATATTTTCCGGCACATTAATCTTATAGCTGGTTTGATTGCCGCTAAATTTGGGAATTAAGTTTACGGTTTGATTAGTATTGCCATCGCTTACCCGAACTTGCAAAGTATAGAGGAAACCGGCCTCGTCGGAAGTACCGCGGTTTACGGTTAATTCGTATTCGGTATGGCTATCGCAATCCTCGGCATAAACCACAATTGGGATAATATTTTCGCCTTCTTCCAGCTCTACCACTATATAGCTGCCGCTCATATAAATGCCATCTACCAGAATATGGGCATAGCTATCGGTGGTATCGGCATAGATGCGAATATCATCTTGATCATTATCTACATTGGCCGAATATTCTTCGGTATCTTCATCAAAATCGGGGCTAAAATTAATTTTAGTCGAGGTGGCACTGCCGGTGCGCAATTCCAGTTCATCTAATAAAGCCTCGTCATCGGCATCTTCATCGGCGGCTACCACGGTTAAATTGTAGCGGGTGATATTATCATCATCATCCTCTACTTCGATTTCCACCGTTTCCTTATCGCCGGGATCTAGGCTAAACTCAATCCAATCGGCGCTATCATAGCTTTTGTCCTCAACGGTTAAATCATCGTCCTCATCATCCAAGGTGGGGCGGATAAAAAATTCTTGCAAATCTTCATCTTCATCAAAGGGGATAAATACCACATAATTGGTAATATCGGCCTCAAATTCGGGCAATAAATCATATTGATAAGAACTGCTGGTGCTATCATTGCTGGCTACTAATAAGCCTTTTAGCTGGGCATCTTCTGTGGTTTCCTCGGCGGCATCGCCACTGCGCAATTCTAGCTCATAGGTGGCCTCATCATTACCGTTTTCGATATGAATATCCAGCTCTAAGGTATCGTCGATATCGAGGGTAATTTTATAAATATCATCATCAATTTCTTCAACGGCGCTGGAGGGGCTAATTGTGATTTCGGCATCGCTTTCATCGGGGTCTAAATGCAGATATACTTCGTCGATATCATCATCAAAATCGGCGCTGTACTGCAAATTATTCCAGCGGAATGTGGGCGAGATATCATACTGGGTGCTGCTACTAGAGCTTGTTTTGCGTAATTCTAAATCATCAAGCGAGGCATCAACTTCTACATCATCTTCGCGGATAATCTCGAATTGATAAGTATTTTCTTCGCTGCCACTGCCTACTATAACTTCTACTTCCTGGTCGCCATCTTCTAATTCGATTTCGATATAATCATCATTGATATCAAAATCTTTGATATCGCCTTCGATATCGATATCTTCATTGCTGGGATCGGTTTCATAATAGAAGTAGATGGTGTCTAAATCATTGGGCACAATGATGTCATATTTGGTGGTGCCGGATTTAAAGCTGGGGTCGATTTCCAATTCATAGCTGGATGATGTGCTGGTGGTTTTGCGATCTTTGGGCAAAAATTCATCTAAAACGGCTAAATCGGCATTATCTACATAGATGCTAACCGGGGCGGTATAGGTTTTGCCATCATGGGTAATGGTTAGGTTTACGCTGCGGCTGGTGCCGGCATTGCTTAAGGCTACCGCATAATAAGTGAGGGTGGTAGGGGATGTTACATTGGCATTGGCCGATTCGGTAAAGCGCAGGTAAACGGTTTGATTGGCATAATCGCTGGGCACGGTTAGGGTGCGGGTGGAGGGGTTTGTGCCACTGGTGGTGGTAATGGTTGTGCTACCGGATATAGAACCGCCGGTGCTGGTGGATGATACATAAAGCGAGCTTAGCAGGCTAACGGTGGTGGTGGTGCCGGTGCCGGTGCGGGTGGCGGTGTAGTAGTAAGTTTTTGTTGTTTTGCTATCTTCCGAAGTTACTTCGATGCGGAAGTTGGCTGCTACACTGGTAGTTCCGAAATTGATTTTTTTGGTGGTGGTAATATCGTTAGTAGTGGCACTGCCGGTATGGGCATTATAGATTTTGTAGGATGCGCCATCACTAACGCTAACGGATAAAGTGTGCTCGGATACATTGCTGGTTAAGGCAATAGCTTTAGCAGTGGCAGCAGTGGTATTGCCCGAAGAAGGGCTGCTTACCGATGTAGTGCCCACGCTAAGGCTGCTTACATTGGCCGATGTACCGGGGGTGGATATGTCGATGGTATAGGTTTGGGTTTGCCCGGAAGCGCTGGTAACAGTGATTATTTCATTACCGCTGCTGGTGCCGTTAAAATCGGCATCGCTTACATCATTGCCAGAGGAAATGCCCTTAATTGTATAGATATCGCTAACCGTATTATTGCTAGATGGAATGGTAAAGTCATAATCGTAAGTTCCCTTTGTTAAGGTAATTGGATACTTGGTGCTGCCACGACTAATTTCTAAACTGGTTAATACCGGTTCAAGGGCAACTTTTATATTAATGCTAGCTTTATCTTTGTCACTTAAATGGACAATAATATCACCGGCGGCAGAAGTAATATCAGCTGCCGAAAAAGTTACTGTAAAAACACCTGCGTTTTCGGTAACGGTATCATTGTCGATATTAGTATAAATACCGGCATCCCCTTCTTGTGCTAATGTATAGCTACCGGTAATAATAACCGTGGCATCATAATCAATAAATTGGCTACCTAGGGTAGTAGTAATATCTTTTTTAGTTCCGGCCACATCAGCCTCTACCTTAGTAATAGTAATACTATCCGCTGCCAAAGCAGTACTTGCAAAACATAATATCAGCGTAAGCGCCAATATCAATCCTAAAACCTTCTTCATAAATTCTAACCTCCTAAATATAATTATATAAATTTAATTACACACTATAATCTATTAGAAGTTCGCCGCTTAAAAAAAGTTCCCTTCTTTATATAGCATATATCGTAAAAAAATTAAGAAATTTTTACTATATATGGTGATTTTGTTAATAAATAACTAAAAATTTTGATTAAATATAAAAAAATTTAAAATTTAACTTTACATATCAATTTTTGTATTGTATGATGTAGGATATATATTTTGCTTACTTGCATATTATATAGAAGAAATAATTTGTTTTTCTTATAGCAGCCAAATTTTGCAGCGGGGGTAATAATGAAAATTACTATCGATGATTTGCAAATTGAATATAAAATTAGCGGCCAAGGCGAGCAGGTTTTGCTTATGCATGGCTGGGGCGTAGATAGCAGCACTTTAGATGGCTTGCATCAGCATTTAGCCGGCTTTATGCAAGTAGCAAGCCTGGATTTGCCCGGCTTTGGCCAAAGCGATGCCCCGCAAGAGGCCTGGTCTATCTATGATTATGCCGCCTTTATCGAAAAATTTTGTGCCGCCATCAATTGGCCTAAACCCCATTTAATTGGTCATTCCTTTGGTGGTAGGCTGGCAATTATCTTAGGCGCTAAAGGTTTTGGCCGCAAAATATTGCTAACCGGGGCGGCCGGCATTAAGCCTAAGCGCAGCTTAAAGTATTATTGTAAGGTTTATAGCTATAAAGCAGCCAAATGCTTTTGGCAATTGCCTTTGCTTAATCGCCATTATGATCAAATGATGGCCAAATGGCAAAAAAAGAATAGCAAAAGCGATTATGCCCTGGCTAAAGGCATGATGCGCCCCATTTTGGTTAAAGTTGTAAACGAGGATTTAAAATATCTATTGCCCCAAATTAAAAATTCCACCCTGCTAATTTGGGGCGCTAATGATACCGCCGCCCCCTTAGGCGATGGCAAAATTATGGAAAACTCGATTAAAGATAGCGGCCTGGTTGTTTTTGAAAACTGCGGCCATTATCCCTTTTTGGAGCAACCGCAACGCTTTTATAAAATTTGTGATAGCTTTTTTAATAAGGAGTAGCCATGAATTTAATTATTATCATTATCGGCCTGCTGATATTTGGCCTTTATATGGCCTTAAAACTAAAGCATGATTTGCATATGTTGCAGCAAAATTCCTATATCAATCAGCGCTATTTAAGATGGAGCAGGCTAAATAGCAGGCCGCCTTTAAGCGATTTATTATGTTTTGGCCTTATGCTAATCGCCTTTATCCTGGCCATTAGGGGGCGCACCGATTTAGTTATTTATGCCTATTTGCTGCTTAGCCTAATTGCTATAGCCAGAATAATCTACTTAAAAAAGCGGCCGCCGGCTAAAAAACCGCTGGTGATGACCGCCCGCGCCAAACGCCTTTATTTTAGTGCTCTTGGTCTATGGCTAATCCTAACCGTGGGCTGCGCTTTAATTTATCAGCCGCTAAATAATCCTTTTTATCATTATCTTGCCTTGCTTGGCTTATGGGCAATTATTGCCTATAGCGGCCATTATCTGCTTTTGATCAATATTTTGCTTAAGCCGATTGAGCAAAGCATCAATCATAAATATCTAAACCAGGCCAAGCAAATTTTGGCGGCGCGCCCCGATTTAATTAAAATTGCCATCACCGGCAGCTATGGCAAAACCAGTGTAAAGATGATTTTGGCTGCCATGCTTGCCGAGCAATTTATTACCTTAGCCACGCCCGAAAGCGTAAATACCCCGATGGGCATTACCCGCATTGTGCGCGAAAAACTAAAGCCCATTCATCAAATATTTATTTGCGAAATGGGCGCTAAGCAGGTAGGCGATATTGCCGAATTATGCGATTTAGTGCAGCCTAAGGCCGCTATTTTAACGGCTATCGGTGCCCAACATTTGGAAACTTTTGGCAGCCAGCAAAATATTATCAATACCAAATTTGAATTAATCCGTGCCCTGCCGGCCGATGGCCTGGCCGTGCTTAATTTGGCTAATCAATATATTTTTGATAATCAAGAGCAAGCCCCTTGCCCGATTATCGGCTATGGCCTAGATGCCGCCCAAGCTTATTTTGCCCAAAATATCAGCTATCAAGCCCAGGGGTTAAGCTTTGATATCATCGCCCCCAATGGCGAAAGCGCCACCTTTAATAGCCGCCTTTTGGGTAATCATAATATTAATAATATAGTGGGGGCGGCGGCTTTAGCCCATCAATTGGGCTTGCCTTTGGCCAAAGCGGCCTTGGCGGTGCGCTCTTTAGCGCCGCTTGAGCATCGCCTGCAAATTATCAAGGCCGCCCATTATACCATTATCGATGATGCCTTCAACTCTAACCCGGCCGGCGCTAAGGCGGCAATTGAGGTTTTGGGTCAAATGCAAGGCAATCAAAAAATACTTATCACCCCCGGCATGGTCGAATTAGGCGCTAAAGAGGCCGAGCTTAATCGCCAAATGGCCGCCTTTGCGGCTACGGTTTGTGATTATATTATCCTGGTTGGTAAAAAACATAGCCTGCCCTTACAGGAGGGGCTTAAGCAGGCCGCTTATACTAAATTTGCGGTAGCTGCCGATTTGAATGAGGCCAGAACTATCTTGGCCGAAATTGTTCAAAAAGATGATATTGTGCTTTTTGAAAACGATTTACCTGATACCTATAATGAAGCCTAACTATTAAATCTAACTACTAAGCCTAAGGAGGATTGCAATTAATGAATATCGGTTTTATTTTTGGCGGACGCAGCGTAGAGCATGAGGTTTCGATTATTCATGCTATCCAAGCTATTAATGCGCTGCCTGCTAAATATCAAGCTATCCCTATTTATATCAGCAAAGATGGTCAATGGTATAGTGGCGATTGCCTAAAAGAATTAAGTGCTTATCGGGATTTGCCTAGCTTGCTTAATCAGGCAATTAAGGTGGATTTTGCCGTAAATTATCAAAATTGGCAATTAACGGAAATTGGCAAAGGCGGCCTATTTGCTAAGCCTAAGCAAATTAATTTAGATTTAATTATCCCGGTTATCCATGGCGCTCATGGCGAAGATGGCTGCTTGCAGGGCTTATTGGAATTATCGGGCATCCCTTATGCCGGGCCTAATGTTTTGGGTGCGGCTTTGGGCATGGATAAAATTGCCATGAAAGCCATCCTTAAAGAAGCCGCCTTGCCGGTTGTAGATTATTTGGCCTTTAGCCGCCAAGCTTGGCAAAATCAGCGCCAAGATTTACTTGGCCAAGCCCAAAATTTAGGCTATCCTTTAATTGTAAAGCCTGCTACCTTGGGTTCTTCTATTGGCATTAATAAGGTGGATAATCAAGAGCAATTAATCGAAGCCATCGATTTAGCCGCCGATTTAGCCTTAAGAATTTTGGTAGAAAAAGCAATTACTCCCTTGCGCGAATTAAATTGCGCCATTATCGGTAGCGGTGATGATTATCAATTATCGGCTATCGAAGAGCCCTTAAGCAGCGAGCAAATCCTCTCCTTTGCCGATAAATATTTAGGCGCAGGCGCTAAAGAGGGCAGCAAAAGCGCTGGTATGACCAGCGCCAAAAGGCAAATTCCCGCCCAAATCAGTGATGATATTGCCGCCCAAGTTTATGATTTAACGGCCAAAGCCTTTGCCGCCATGGACGGCCTGGGTGTTTGCCGCATCGATTTTTTGCTAAATAGCGATAGCGGTAAGCTTTATATAAATGAATTAAATACCATCCCCGGATCCTTATCCTTTTACTTATTTGCACCTATGGGGCTTGATTATCCGGCCCTGCTCGAAAGATTAATTAGCCTGGCCTTAGAGCAATATCGGATTAAGCAAAAAACGGTTTATACCTATCAATCCAATATTTTAGCCGGCGGCCATGCCAAAGGAAAGAAGTGATAAGATGCCCGATTTAGCCTATTTGTTGGCCTTGCATAGCCTGTATAAATTAGGCAATATTAAGTTTAGGCAATTGCTCGATCATTTTGAAGGCTCGGCCGAAACGGCCTGGCGCAATTTTGATTTATGGCCGCAAATTCTTAAGCTTAGCCCCGATTTGCTGGCCGAAATTGGCGATTTATATCATAAATGCCAAATCAATAAAATTCATGAGCAATATTTGGCCTCCGGTGCCAGCCTGGTTTTATGGGAAAATAGCTATTATCCCTCGGCTTTAAACGATATCTATAATGCGCCGCCATTATTATTTTATTATGGCCAATTACCCAGCGATCAGGATATTTGCCTAAGCATTATCGGCTCGCGCAAGGCCAGCGCCTATGGCCGCCAAGTGGCCGAAATTTTGGCCTATGATTTGGGTTTGCAAGGCATAACCATAGCCAGCGGTATGGCGCGCGGCATCGATACCATTGCCCATAAGCAGGCCTTAAAGGCAAATAGCAAAACAATTGCCGTTTTGGGCAGCGGTTTAAATGTAGTTTATCCGCCCGAAAACCAAGAGCTTTATCAGCAAATTTGCCAAAATGGGGCGGTAATTAGCGAATTCCCTTTTGATACACCACCTAATGCCTTTAATTTTCCCCAGCGTAATCGGATTATCAGCGGCTTAAGCAAAGGGGTTATTGTAGTGGAGGCCGGCCAAAAAAGCGGCACATTAGTTACGGTAGATTATGCTTTAGAGCAGGGCAAAGATATTTATGCCGTGCCCGGGCCTATCAATAGTCCTTATAGTATTGGCACCAATAAGCTAATTAAGCAGGGCGCGCATTTAGTGCAAAATGCCGAAGATATCTATGCTAATTATCTGGACAAGCCGCTAAAAACTAAGCAGCCGCCGCTTAAGCCCAAAATTGAATTGGCCGCCGAGGAAAGAGCCCTATTGCAAAAAATGTTTATAGCCCAGCATTTTGATCAATTAATCGAAATTAGCAATTTTAGCCCGTCTAAATTATCATCATTGCTAACAATTTGGGAAATTAGAGGCTTAATTGTGCAATTGCCCGGCCGCTATTATCAAACCAAGATTAATAAATTGTAATTATTATATATCACTAGGAGGAAGTATGAAAACACTTGTAATTGTGGAATCGCCAACCAAAGCCAAAACTATCGAAAAGTTTTTAGGCAAGCAGTATTCGGTAAAATCCTGCATGGGGCATATTAGGGATTTGCCCAAAAGCTCTTTGGGCGTGGATACCGAAAATAATTTTGCGCCCCATTATATCACCATTAGGGGCAAAGGCGATGTAATTAAGGTTTTAAAAGACGAAGCCAAAAAGGCCGATCGCATCTTGCTGGCCAGCGACCCCGACCGCGAGGGCGAGGCTATTGCCTGGCATTTGCAGCAATATTTGAATGTGCAAAACCCCAAATGTAGAATTCGCTTTAATGAAATTACCGAAGAAGCCGTAAAAAAAGCGGTAAAAGAGCCTACCGCCATCGATATCGATAAAGTAGAAGCCCAGCAAGCCCGCCGTATTTTAGATCGCCTGGTTGGCTATAAAATTAGCCCCTTGCTTTGGAAAAAGGTTAAAAAAGGCTTATCGGCCGGCCGAGTTCAATCGGTAGCGGTACGTTTAATTTGTGATCGCGAAGAGGAAATCAATAATTTTATCCCCGAAGAATATTGGAGCTTAGCCGCCCATTTAAAAGCCGAAAATGGCGAGCTTATCACCAAGCTAAATAAAATTAATGGCAAAAAGGCCGAGATTAATAATCAAGAGCAAATGGATAAAATTTTGGCCGAATTAAAAAAGGCCGAATACCTGGTAAAATCGGTTACCACTAAGGAAAAACGCAAAAATCCCCAAGCACCTTTTACCACCAGTAGCATGCAGCAAGAGGCCTCGCGCCGCCTGGGCATGACTGCCAAAAAAACCATGCAAACCGCCCAGCAATTATACGAAGGTATTGCCATTGGCGGCGTGGTTACCGGTTTAATTTCCTATATGCGTACCGATTCGGTGCAGGTATCCGGCGAGGCCTTAACCATGGTGCGCGAATTTATCGGCGAGCATTATAATAAAAGCTTTTTGCCTGCTAAACCCCATCAATACAGCAGTGGCAAAAACCGTACCCAAAATGCTCACGAGGCCATTCGCCCCACCCATGTTGGCCATACCCCCATCAATATGAAGCCCTATTTAACCCCTCAGCAATATAAATTATATAAGCTAATTTGGGAGCGCTTTGTGGCCAGCCAAATGGCGCCGGCTGTTTATGATGTAAATACGGTTGATGTTAGCGCCGATAAATACCTATTCCGTGCCAGCGGCAGTATTTTAAAATTTGCCGGTTATACTCAAGTTTATGCCGAAGGCAAGGAAGAAGGCGATAAAGAAGAGGCCGGCCTAATTACCCCTGTTAAAGAAGGGGATGTTTTAGGCTGCCAAAAGCTGGATCCCAAGCAACACTTTACCCAGCCGCCGCCACGCTATAATGAGGCCACCCTAATCAAAACCCTAGAAGAATTAGAAATTGGCCGCCCCTCTACCTATGCCCCGATTATCGATACCATTTTAGCTCGCTTTTATGTGGTACGTGAGGAAAAGCAATTATATTCCACCGAATTGGGCGTATTGGTTATTGATTTGCTAAAAGAGTATTTTCCTAATATTATCGATGTGGATTTTACCGCCGATATGGAGCGTAAGCTGGACGAAGTAGAAGATGGCCGTGATGAATGGCAGCGGATTTTGGGCGAATTTTATAGCCCCTTTGCCAAAACCCTCGAATTTGCCGAGGCCGAGATGGAAAAAATTATTATCGAGCCGGAAATGAGCGATGAAGTTTGCGAAAAATGCGGCAAGCAATTGGTGTATCGTTTAGGCCGCTATGGCAAGTTTTTGGCTTGCTCCGGTTTTCCGGAATGCCGCAATACTAAGGCTATTGTTGAGCCTACCAATATCAAATGCCTAGCTTGCGGTGGTGATATTGTACAGCGCAAAAGCAAAAGCGGCCGTGCCTTTTTTGGCTGCAGTAAATATCCCGATTGCTCTTATGTAGCCTGGGACATGCCAATCGAAGAAAAATGCCCCCATTGCAATACCCAAATGAGCGAAAAGACTAATCGTAATGGCGATAAAACCAAGCTTTGCCCCAATCGGGATTGCCCAAGCAAACAAAGCCAAGAAAAACGCAGTAAAGGCAGGCCTAAGAAAAAATCATGAGCCAACAATTGACTATTATCGGCGGCGGCTTGGCCGGCTGCGAAGCCGCCTGGCAAGCCGCCAAGCAGGGGATTAATGTAAAATTATACGAAATGCGCCCCCAAAACACCACCGAGGCTCATACCGGCGGCGATTTAGCCGAATTGGTATGCAGCAATTCTTTGCGTGGCGATGCCCTAAATAATGCAGTAGGCCTATTAAAAGAGGAGCTACGCCGCCTAAACTCGCTATTAATGGAGGCTGCTTTAGCCACCAAGGTGCCGGCCGGCGGTGCTTTGGCGGTAAATCGCCAATTGTTTTCGGCCTATATCGAGCAAAAAATAGCCGCCGAGCCCCTAATCGAATTGATAAGGGAAGAAATTACCACCATCCCCGATGGCCCCGTGATTATTGCGGCAGGCCCTTTGGCCTCGGCCGGTTTAAGTGCAGCTATAGCCGATTTAACCGGCAGCGAGCAATTATTTTTCCATGATGCCATTGCCCCGATTATCGCCGCCGATAGCATCAATTATGATATCGCCTATTTTGCCTCACGCTATGGCAAAGGCGATGGCAGCGATTATCTTAATTGCCCCTTTACTAAGGAGCAG
Organism: uncultured Peptococcaceae bacterium; assembly: GCA_964372025.1. GTDB lineage: Bacteria > Bacillota > Dehalobacteriia > UBA4068 > UBA4068 > CAYJBP01. The sequence continues at coordinate 11,319 of CAYJPF010000060.1, forward strand.
TATTTACATTTTTATCAAGAATTAAAGGCGGCCGAGCTTTATCCTTTAAAGAATTTTGAAAGCGAAAAGCTATTTAGCGGCTGTATGCCCATTGAGGCAATGGCCAAAAGCGGCGAGGATACCATGCGTTTTGGCCCCTTAAAACCGGTGGGCTTACCGCTTGCCAATGGCCAAGAGCCTTATGCGGTGGTGCAATTGCGCAAAGAAAATATCGAGGCCAGCATGTATAATTTAGTGGGCTTTCAGAATAGGCTAAAGCAGGGCGAGCAAAAAAGGATATTTAGGCTAATCCCCGGCTTAGAGCAGGCCGAGTTCCTGCGTTATGGCCAAATGCATCGTAATACTTATATTGATAGCCGCAAGCTTTTAAATCAATACAGCGCCCTAAAAACAGCGCCGCAAATCTTTTTTGCCGGCCAAATCAGTGGGGTGGAAGGCTATGTGGAATCGATAGCCTCGGGCTTTGTTTGCGGCCTAAATGCCGCTAATTTGATTTTAGGCAAAGAGCAATTAAGCTGGCCAAAGCAAACCGCTATTGGTTCTTTGATCAACTATATTGCCACCGATATGGGTCATGATTTGCAACCGATGAATATTAATTTTGGCCTAATGCCACGCCTAGAGCAAAAAATTCGCAATAAGCAGGAAAAAAATACCGCAATAGCCACCAGAGCCTTAGCCGCTTTGGATCAGTTTTTGATAGAGATTGGCCGTCAATAAATTATTAATCAAGTATCAAATCAAGTATCAAACCGGGTATCAAACCAAAAGGAGAAATTAAAAATGATTGAACAATATCTCCTGGCTTTCTTAAAATACTTACAAATAGAAAGAAATGCCTCGCCCCATACCGTGCGCAATTATGAAACCGACTTGCGTTGTTTTATCGAGTTTATAGCCGTAGAGCAGGGGCAAAGCATCGAAAATGCCGATTTAAAAGAGGCCGATGCCATAACTTTGCGCAATCATCTGGCGGAACTTAAAAAAAGGGGGCTGCAAAAAAGCAGCTTGGCCAGGCATTTAACGGCGATCCGCTCCTTTTATAATTATCTTAATTTGGCCGAGCTGATTAAGGGTAATCCGGCCGCCTTTACGGCCAGCCCCAAAAAGGATAAGCATTTACCCAAATTCCTCTATTACGAGGAGGTAGAAAGCCTAATCGAAGCCCCCGATGCCACCTTAGCCGGCCTGCGCGACCGAGCCATCTTGGAGATGCTTTATGGCTTAGGGGTGCGGGTTTCGGAATTGGTGGCGCTTGATATTGGCGATATCGATTTTAATCTGGCCTATGTACGCATTTTTGGCAAAGGCGGCAAGGAAAGAATTAACCCCTTAGGCAGGGCGGCAGCCGATGCTGTTGCCGATTATCTGGCAGCCCGAGCCAAGCAAAAAATCGATAATGCCCCGGCTTGTCCGTTATTTTTAAATTTAAGGGGTGGCCGTTTAAGCGATCGCAGTGTGCGTAAAATTGTTGATAAATATATTGATCAGCAGGCAATCAAAAAAAAGATTTCGCCGCATAGCCTGCGCCATAGCTTTGCCACCCATTTGCTGGAAAATGGCGCCGATTTACGGGCGGTGCAGGAATTATTGGGGCATAGCTCTTTATCGAGTACCCAAATTTATACCCATGTTAGCCGTGCCCATATGAAAGAAGTTTATGATTTAACCCATCCCAGGGCATAGCTTAAGCTTAACTGCATAGAATATAAGGAGCTAAAAAGGAGGTTTATTATGCAAATAAAAGGTACAACTATTGTGGCAGTTCGCAAGGATGGCCGTACCGCTATTGCCGGTGATGGCCAGGTAACTATGGGTCAGAGTACGGTGATGAAGCATGGCGCTTGCAAGGTGCGCACCCTTTATGATAAGCAAATTTTGGCCGGTTTTGCCGGCAGTGTGGCTGATGCCTTTACCCTTTTTGAAAAATTTGAGGGCTATATTAAATCCAGCCGTGGCAATTTGGAAAGAGCAGCCGTGGATTTAGCCAAAGAATGGCGTACCGACAAAATCTTGCGCCAGCTGGAAGCCTTGCTAATTGTGGCTTCGGCCGATAAGTTGCTGATAGTTTCCGGCAATGGCGAGGTTATCGAGCCTGATGATGATATCGCAGCAATCGGCTCCGGTGGCAATTATGCCTTGGCTGCTGCTCGTGCTTATATCGAAAACGATAATCTAAATTCGGCACAAATTGCTGAAAAAGCCCTGCATATCGCCGCCGATATCTGTGTTTATACCAATCACAATATAACCGTATTGGAACTGTAAAGGAGTTAATTATGAAGAAAAAGGAAATGGAATTAACCCCCCAACAAATCGTGGCCGAACTGGATAAATATATAGTAGGCCAAAACGAGGCCAAAAAATGTGTGGCCGTGGTGGTGCGTAATCGCTATCGTAGGCGGCAGTTATCTGCCGATTTGCAGGAAGAAATTGTGCCCAAAAATATCATTATGATTGGCCCGACCGGGGTAGGCAAAACCGAAATTGCCCGTCGTTTGGCCAAATTGGTGCAAGCGCCGTTTATCAAGGTAGAGGCCACCAAGTTTACCGAAGTAGGCTATGTGGGGCGTGATGTGGAGGCAATTGTGCGTGATTTAGTCGAAACCTCGATTAGAATGGTGCGCAGCGAAAAAATATCCCTAGTGGAGGAAAGAGCAGCTAAATCGGCCGAATTGAGGGTATTGGATATTTTAGCGCCCTTGCCCGGCCAAAAGAAAAATAATACCAATGCCTTGGCCAGCCTATTTTCGGCGATGCCTGATACTACAGTTAATGAAGAAGATAGCGAAACAGCGCGTCAAAAAGAGGATGAGATTAGACGCCGCCGGGTAACCTTGCGTGAGCAAATAGCCCAAGGCGCTTTAGATAAAGAGCTGGTAGAAATAGAAGTTATCGAGGGCAGCAGCACCCCCTTGGCTTTTGGCATGGAAGAAATGGGCTTGGATATGCAGGGCTTTTTGGATAATATTATGCCTAAAAAGACTAAAAAGCGCAAGGTTAGCGTGGCCGAGGCCAAACGCATCCTAACCCAAGAGGAAGCCGACAAGATGATTGACAGCGATGAAGTTAATCAATTGGGGGTAGAGCGAGCCGAGCAAAGCGGCATAGTATTTTTGGATGAGATTGACAAAATTGCTGTTAAAGAGGGTGGCCATGGGCCGGATATTTCCCGCGGTGGTGTGCAGCGTGATATTTTGCCAATAGTAGAGGGCTCGACGGTGATGACCAAATACGGGCCGGTTAATACCGATTATATTTTATTTATCGCAGCCGGAGCATTTCATGTATCGAAGCCTTCGGATTTAATTCCGGAGTTGCAGGGGCGTTTTCCGATTAGGGTAGAGTTGGAGAATTTAAGCTGCGAGGATTTGCGGAGGATATTATTGGAGCCACGCAATTCTTTGATTATGCAGTATCAGGCCTTACTTTCGGCGGATGGGGTACAGATTGAGTTTACGGAAGATGGTATTGATGCTATTGCCGAAATTGCTGATCGGGTAAATCGTAATACAGAAAATATTGGTGCACGTCGTTTGCATACAATAATGGAAAAGGTATTAGAGGATATGCTTTTTGGGGCACCGGAGGAAGTATTTGGCAAGGTAACGATTGATCGTCCATATATTGAGCAAAAAGTGGCCGACATAGCTAAAGATGATGATTTAAGCAGATTTATTTTATAAAAGTTTTAGTCAATTTTTTACAAAAAATTGCGGGGGAGCTGGGGGCAGCGCCCCCAGGGTCTTAAAGGTTTTAAGCCGCCCCAAGAAGTTATAACTAAGCAAGCTAATAAAGCCGTAAACCCCTAATTTTATTAGGGGTTTACGGCTTCTTGTTATAGATAAGCTGGAGAAGGGGTAAAAAAGCGGCTTAAAACCGGCGGCTTTTGGCGCAGCCAAAATAGCCATGTGCGTTTTTCGACGTAGTCGAAACAGCACGTGGCTTTGTTTTTATTTTTTGATTGTTTTGTGGGGAATGGGTTTTATTTGTTTTGCTATGTTTGTTGCCTGTTGTTTGCTGACTGTTGTTTGCTGGGTTGTTTTTTGATTTTGGTGGTTTTTGTTAGATGGATTATAGCTTGCCTCAATTTATCGGCGGATAGTTATATTTGTTGTGCTTCGTATGCTCAAAGGTTTGCCTTTTATACTGTTGGTTTTTGTTAGCTGGGTTATAGGTATCTTATATTTATCGGCGGATATTTAGTTTGGGTTGTACTTCGTGTGTTTAAAGGTTTTTTTGCCCTCGCCTACGTTTGCTAGTTTATTTTCTTAAGTCGCAGAGGGGGTTGTTA
>CAYJPF010000061.1:0-15427 GCA_964372025.1 uncultured Peptococcaceae bacterium
GAGCGTAAGCGACGAGTTATACGGCCTTAGCGGAAGCGAGTCCACATTACAGCGCTGGGTCCGCTGATGCGCAACAGCGGTCGTTTTTGGTTACTTTTTGCGACCAAAAAGTAACGCCCCCTCTGCGACCAGAGGAAATAGACTAGCAAACGTAGGAAGGGACAAGCAAACCTTTCAACCCACGAAGTACAAACCAAATTAACTATCCGCCGACAAATTGAAGAAACCCACAACCCAGCTAACAAAAAGCAGCCAAAACAAAGACAAACCTAACAACCCACGAAGCAAGAACCAAACAAACTATCCGCCGACAAATGCAGGCAACTTATAATCCAGCTAACAACAGGCAACAATCAACAATCTAGCAATCAACAAGCCAGCAAAACAACAAGCCAGCAAAACAACAATCATCAACCAAAAAAAACAAATCAAAAAACCAAATCCTCGGGCTGTTTCGGCTGCGCCGAAAAACGCATATAGCTCTTTTGGCTGCGCCAAAAATCGCTGCTTTTAAGCCAATTTTACATTATCTTGCCTAGCAACTTAACTATATATACACTATATATCAATACCTAATCTACATTTTACCTGCTTATTTGGCTTAAAATAATTAAAACCAATTAAAACACTTTAAAACACTTTAAGACCTTGGGGGCGCTGCCCCCAAGCCCCCGCAATTTTTTGTAAAAAATTGATTAAAACTTTATACTCCCCAATAGTTTAGGCTGCCTATAACAACAGCTTCCACCAATCCCTGCCAATTCGCATCCCAATATGCTCGATCCGCATCACTGTTTAAAAATAAATGCTCCAATAATATACTCTCCGCCCCTTTGCGTAAATCACGCTCCGGTAATGCCTCCGCATAACCTATCGGCGTAGTCGCTATTCCACCAACCTCACGCAAAATATAATAATAATCACGCCCCGTAGCAGGATCATCCTGCGAATAACGCTTGTATATGCCCATATCGCCAAAACCATCCAATACATCATTAGCTATATGACCCATCGCATCATACTCCGCCGCTATCGCATACTGCCAATCACTATCAGCTCGCACCGAATTGTATAACTGATAACCACGCCATGTGCCATCCGGCGAGCCGTTTAAATGCGACGATAAACAATACTTAGCCTGCGATAAATATATCAAATCCACCTCGCCATGCAAGGCATAAGGCGTAATATCACCCGATGGTACATCAATCTGACCCGGGAAATAATCACCATCCCTAGTCAAGGCCACCTTTAAACCGTATTCGCTAAATAGCTCGGCCATATAAATGCCTGCCATCAAATTCTCGTTTTTCTCCAGATAATCGCCGGCCACCGCCCCGCTCTCATTACCACCATGCCCGGGATTGATGATAATATCATATACATCATCCGGCAACTCGCTTACCTGCTCCACGCTTAAGCGCAAATAACCATTCTCATTATAAAATTTATAGTATAAATTGCTGCTATTACGGGTAATTGTATAACCGTCTAAATAAAAATCATCAGCTGCTTTTACCCTTAAATCGGCAGCATAAATGCTATATGTGCCGGCCGATAAAGAGGGCATGTATAAACCCTTATTAATAAACTGCGGATCATTGCTGTAAACACGCTCATTATCCTTTAAAATTTGTACATTTTGACCAAAACCATCCATAAAATCAAAATGAGCATTCTCGCCATATACATAAATTTGAGCTAATTTTGGCTCGGCCCAAATAATGGTTTCGCTTTTTAGGCCGGTTGCAGGCACCAGATAAAAAACCCAGCTACCAAATAGGGCAAGGCTTAAAAATAAGGTTAAAAATATTAGCTTTATTACTTTAAGTATCTTCATATATAGTCACCTATTTATCTATTATTTGATTTAATTTCTTGTAATTATTATAGCACATATAGGTTCAAAAATAAACAATATATTTTTTATTTTAATAAAACCTTTGTTTTTTTGGCTAAAATGATGTATAATTAATTGTCGGAAATTAGTCTGGGAGGTTTTTATGAAAAATTTTACTTTAGCTTTATTGCTTATAATTTGCTTAACCCTTAGCTTAACGGCCTGCGAACCGGCTGTTGATATCAATGCCGCAATTACTGTCAGTGAGGAAAAAATTGTCGATATCCCCTCCGGTAGCACCAGCGGCACCATCTCTACCTTGCTTTACGAGGCCGAATTAACCCCAAGCGAAAACGCCTTTAGAATCTATGCCAAAGATTCGGGCATCGATACCGCTTTGCAAGCCGGTCAATTTGCCTTTAGCGCCGGCGATTGGAACTTAGTCCAAATCGGCGAGCTGTTAATTAGCGGCTCCAATGTGCGTAATGAAATTATCGTTACCATCCCCGAAGGCCTCACCGCCGGCCAAACCTTCGAACGCTTTGTCGAGGCCGGTTGCGGTAATATGGATGCCTTTTTAAGCTATGCCGCCAATGGCGATTTTAGCCAATACCCCTATATTCCTGCCCTCGAAACCATTATCGAACCCGGCAATCGTTTAGACGGCTTCCTCTTTCCGGAAACCTACTATATCGACCCTAGCTGGAGCGAAGCCCAAATTATCGATACTATGCTTGCCCAATTTGCCACCATTTTTACCGACGAATGGCATGGCCAAGCTCAGGCCATGAATATGAGCGTTTACGAAATTATCACCCTGGCTTCCATTATCGAAAAAGAAGCGGTAGTGCAAGAAGATCGCCCGATTATCTCCGGCGTTTTCCATAAAAGGCTGGGCATGGACATGCTTTTGCAATCTTGCGCCACCATCCAATTTTTGCTGGGCGAGCCCAAAGTGAATTTATCTTATGATGATTTAGCCATCGATTCGCCCTATAATAGCTATACCAATGCCGGCCTGCCACCAGCTCCCATTGCTTGCCCCGGCAAGGCCTCGATCGAAGCCGCCCTTTATCCGGTCGAAACCGATTATCTTTATTTTAGGGCTCGCACCGACGGCTCGCATCGCTTTAGCGTAACTTATGAGGAGCATAATACCAATCAGCCCGGTGATCAATAATGATAAATGCTAGCCCAATACCTGCTAAGCCCGAGCTTTTAGCGCCGGCCGGCGATTTTTTAAAATTGCAAACCGCTTTTAGTTATGGTGCCGATGCTGTTTATGTAGGTGGCAGCGATTTTTCGCTGCGTGCCAAAGCCGGTAATTTTGATTTAGGGCAATTGGCCGAGGCCATCGCTTATAGCCATCAGTTGGGCAAAAAAATCTATATAACCGTAAATATTTTTGCCCATAATGAGGATATTGCCGGCTTAAGCCTTTTTTTGCAAAAGCTGGCGCAACTAGCCCCCGATGCCTTAATTATCAGCGATTTAGGCATAATGGCCTTAGCGCAGGAAATAGCGCCTAACCTGGATATTCATATTAGTACCCAGGCCAATATCGTTAATTATAAAGCCGCTCAGGCCTGGGCAAAACTAGGTGCCAAGCGCCTTATTTTGGGGCGCGAATTGGCCTTACCTGCTTTGGCCGAAATTAGCCAAAAGGCAGGTATCGGCAGCGAAATTTTTGTGCATGGTGCTATGTGCATGTCTTATTCGGGGCGTTGTTTATTAAGCAATTTTTTAACATCCCGTGATGCTAATCGGGGCGATTGTTCGCAATCTTGCCGCTGGCAATATGCTGTAAGCGAGGAAAAGCGCCCCGGCGAATTTTTCCCGCTTGAAGAAGATGCTCGTGGCAGTTATATATTTAATAGTAAAGATCTATGTTTAATCAATTATTTGCCGCAGATTATCGGGGCAGGTATTGAATCTTTAAAAATTGAAGGGCGCAATAAAAGTGCCTATTATGTAGCAAATACGGTACGTATTTATCGTCAAGCTTTAGATACAGCTTTTGCTGCGCCGAATAGCTATCAAGTTAAACCTTGTTGGCAAGAGGAGTTGGCAAAAATCAGCCATCGCGAGTATACCGAAGGTTTTATCAATGGGCCAATGGATTATACTGATCATCGTTATGATAACCCTAACCCCATCCGCGGCTATGATTTTGTGGCAATTGTGCGCGAGGTTAAGCCGGATGCATTAATTATCGAGCAGCGCAATCATATTGCCTGCGATGATGAATTGGAATTACTATTAGCAGGTGATAGTCTGCTGCCGATTAAGGTAAATGCTTTGGCGGATATGCAGGGTCAACCCTTGCAGGTGGCGAATAAGCCAAAGCAAATTGTATGCCTAAATTGCGACACTAAGCACTTAAGCCTACAAACATCGTTGCCCTTAATTATTCGTCGTAAAATGCGTTAAAAAAGTTTTACTCAATTTTTTACAAAAAATTGCAGGGTTTGGGACAGAGTCCCAAGGTCTTTATTAAATTTCAATAATTATTAATAATAAACCCTTGACAAGCAGGTTTAGATTTGTTATAATAATTGAGGTACAAAGGGGTATGGCTCAATTGGTAGAGTAGTGGACTCCAAATCCATTGGTTGAGGGTTCAAGTCCTTCTGCCCCTGCCAGGCAACATGATATTGCCTCTAAGATCGCGCTTTAAGTTAAACTTAAAGCGCGATTTTTTTGTGCCAAAAAATTGAATAAAACTTTTTATTTGGGGTGCTCTATCAACAAAGTGTAAGCTAATATTGACTTTTACGACAAAATTTTATATAATCAGATATTATAACCAGGAGAAACGCAGCATAGGGCGCCCTAATTTTTTCCGGGGTGGGTTCTCGGATTATGGGCTCGTGCTTAAGGAGGGCTAAAATGAATAATCCCGATTATCAAATTGATATCAAAGCGCTTAAGGCTAAAGGGCGTAAAGTGCTTAAGGCTCATTATCTTATTTTGATTATTGCCTGCCTATTTGCGGCCTTTGTCGGTAGTGAATTTACCGATACTTTAGTTGTGTTTAATTTGGAAGAACATGAATTAGCTGCAATAATTTCCCTGCCGGCGGCAGTGCAGGAGGATTGGCAAGCCTTTTTTAGTACCAGAAATGGCGTTTTTGCCAGCCTGATTAATGGTTTTGCTTCCGGCACTATTTATCACTCGCTGATTGAGGGCATTAATAATATCCTAGGCTCGGAAATTGCCGGCTTGATAATTGTGATAGTGCTGGCTCTGGCTTTGGCCTTTATCTTTTGGTTTTGGTTAAGCAATGTTTATAGCGTTATCTCGCGCCGCATTTTTTTGGAAAGCCGCATTTATCAAAAAATCGATCCCCAAAGATTTATGTTTTTATTTCATGTCAAAAAGTGGACTAATGTTGCCAAGGTAATGCTAATTAAATATGTTTATAATAGCCTATGGTATGGCCTTTTTATTATTGGTGGTATTATTAAGCATTATTCCTATTTTGCCGTGCCCTTTATTTTGGCCGAAAATCCGGCTATTTCGGCTAAACAGGCTATTGATTTATCACGCCAAATGATGGATGGTAATAAAATGGCTTGCTTTAAATTGGATTTATCTTATATAGGTTGGTATCTTTTAAAGCTAGCTACCTTAGGTTTATCGGGCTTATTTTATTCAAATGCTTATCATGTTACTGCGCAAAGCGAGCTTTATTGCGATTTAAGAAGCTTGGCTAAGCAAAAGCAAATGGCAAATGCCGATTTGCTAAATGATAATTATTTATATCAAAAGGCCGATACCGCCCTTTTGCAGCAAAAATATAGTGATATTATACAAACCTTAACTGAAACTAAAGATAGTTGTTTTAAACCAAATACTAAGCACGAAAAAATCCTGGGCTTTTTCGGTATTGCTTTGCATCGCAATCAAGATGATGAGCAATGCGAAATTGATGCCGTAAAACTAGAGCATGCCCGGGAATTTGAGCATATTTTGGCGGCCGAGCAATACCCAACTCGCCTGTTTAGCTTAGACGAACGAGGCAAAAACAGCAAACATGAAATTACTAATTATAAGATTAAATACACAATCCCCACTTTAATAATGTTCTTTTTTATCTTTTCTTTTATTGGCTGGGCTTGGGAGGTAACTTTATACTTAATTCAAGATGGTGTTTTTGTTAATCGTGGCACTATGCATGGCCCTTGGCTGCCGATTTATGGTAGTGGTGGTCTTTTAATTTTAACGGTGCTTTATAGCTTGCGCAAAAAACCCTTAATTCAGTTTTGGGCAGCTGTAATTTTATGCGGCATTGTTGAATATTTTACATCATATATTCTGGAAATAGCCAGCGGTGGCATTAAATGGTGGAATTATAGCGGCTATTTTCTTAATTTGCATGGCCGCATTTGCGGCGAGGGTTTAATGGTTTTTGGCCTGGGCGGTATAGCGGTTGTTTATGCCTTAGCACCACTACTGGCGCATCAAGTTGCTAAAATTAAGCATAAGATATTGATAATAATAACTACCGTTTTGATTACTGCTTTTGCCCTGGATGCAATCTATTCCTTGCAAAACCCCAATACCGGTGCCGGTATTACCTCTGAATATATAATGAATAATGATTGGCAATTAAGCCAAATGATTGAATGAATAGAGGGAAGCATTTGTCCTCCTTTTTATCATTAAAGCAGGATATTTGATACTGAATTACGAAACATATAAACAGGAGGTGTTTTTATGCCCGATTATAAAGCAATGTACTATCATTTAGCAGGTAGAATGGCAACTTCAATAGAGGTTTTGGAAACAACATCCGATATCTTGCAGGCTACTGCTAAATCTTTAGGCGAGCTTACCGAAAAGTTAAAATTAGCCCAACAAACCACCGAAGAAATGTTTATCAGCAGCGAAGATGATGATTAATAAAGTTTTTTAGGAGGTGTTTTTATGCCCGATTATAAAGCGATGTACTATCATTTAGCAGGTAGAATGGCTACTTCAATAGAGGTTTTGGAAACAACGGCCGAAATTTTGCAAGCCGCTACCACTTCTTTGCAATCAACCAGCAGCTCTTTGCTTGATTTAACCTCAAAACTAAAATTAGCCCAACAAACCACCGAAGAAATGTTTATCAGTAGCGAAGATGATGATCAATAAAGTTCCTTTGATTGCATAAAAAAATAGCCCCCAAAGCAGGGCTATTTTTTTATTATTTGCCTAATAATTGATCAATTTCTTGCTCTGTTAATTGCCAATGATAGAATAATTGATAAAAATCTTGGGCTTCTTGCTCAATATCAATATCATATAAATCAGGATACAGTAATTCGCTTAACCAGTATACCCCAATTAGTCGATTAGGTGCCGAAGGGCGGTCGAACCAGCTAAATGGGTATTTGGGTATCGGATAAACCTGCTGATTGACAATAGCCGCTACTTGCTGATAATCGGGATTGGCCAAAAATTGTTGGCTGGCATCACTGGCCGAAAGACCCTCGCTGGGCTCGCCATTTAAGATGATAAAATCGGGATTCCAACCGATAATTTGCTCGCTGCTAATATCCATGCGGGCCGTAAAATCGCCCTCAATTTTGGCAACATTATTCGCTTGCACCAATTCCAATAATTCAGCATGAGGCGAACCGCTAGGAGCTGTTTCTAAATTTTCGCGGCCATTGCCATAATAAATAGTAGCCCGATCTTGCTCTGCAATAGCGATTTGTTGGATAAAATCATCCACATTTTGGGCATAATCAGCCAGGGCCTGGCCTCGCTCCGATAAACCAAAAACTTCGCCGGCCAATTGATAGGCCGCAGCAGTTTGATTAAAAGTGCTATCAAACATTAAGCAGGGGATACCGGTTTGCTTTTCAATATCTTCTACCTGCTCAATAGCTGCTTCATCGGTATAGCCATAGCTGATTAAAATATCCGGTGCAGCCAAAATTATGGCCTCGGCATTTAAAGAATTGCTTTGGCCATAAATCGGTAAATCTAAATATTCCGGCAAAATAAAAGCTGCCTCTTGCTCGGAAAAGTCGTAATTATAACCCACTAAAAGCTCGGGGTTTAAGGTATAAAGAAAAATAGTGCCACCACTGCTTAAAGAAAAAGATTTGTCAATTTCTAAAGGTATAGCCACCTCGCGGCCGGCCATATCTGTGATCAAACGAGTATCTTCCGGCATAGTATCTGGCGAGTTCTGACAAGCGCTAAGGCCTAAGCTTATCCCAAAAATAAGGATAATTCCAAATAAATTTTTGATAGTCATATTAAATCCCCCACAATTTTATTAGCGATTTATATTTTAATATAACTCGTTTTAAAAGTCAATATTTTTTTTTGATTGCATACAAAATAGCAAAATAACAATGAATCAGTTAAAAAAGCAGCAAATATAAAAAATATGGCCCTGCTTTTTATCTAAAAAAGATTAGCCTAAACAAAGAAACCTTGACAAATAATTAAAAATAATCTAAACTAATAATAAAAACAAAGCTGGAATTGTATATGAATAACATTCGCCTTAAAAATGATAAACCGCAAAATTTTTTTCTATTAATAATCCTGATTGCCCTTAGCTTAATCTTGCCCATAATATCTTTGGGTTTGGGCTTTGTTGGCATTAATTTAAGCGATATTTGGGCATATTTTAGTCAAGATGGTGCAAATAGCGATCCAAATTTGCCAATTGTTCTATTTAATATTCGCCTGCCGCGCATCTTGGCCGCCTGGTTGATTGGTTGCGGTCTGGCTTTGGCCGGCTCGGCTTATCAGGCTGCTTTCAAAAATCCCCTTGTTTCGGACAATATTATTGGCGTATCACATGGTGCATCTTTAGGTGCGGCTTTGGCAATGATACTGGGGCTTAATGACTGGCTGGTACAAATTATGGCCTTTGCTTTTGGCATTATGGTGGTGGGCATTGCCTATTTTATTGGTAATCGAGCTCGTTTTGGTAGGGAGATTAGCCTTATTTTGGCAGGCTCGATGCTTTCTGCCCTGGCAGCGGCCTTGATTAATATGATAAAATACATTGCCGACCCCAATGATACTTTGCCGGCTATTACTTATTGGATGATGGGTAGCCTGGCTAAAGTAGATATGCCTGCTTTGCTATTTAGTGCCGTGCCGATTATAATAGGTATAGTGCTTATTTTTATGTTGCGTTGGGATTTGAATATTTTAACTTTAGGCGATGAACAGGCGGCTTCTATTGGCATTAATCCTGCTAAGAGTCGGTTTTTAGCAGTTATGGCCGCTACAATAATTTGTTCGGCCGCTGTTTGTTTGGCCGGGCAAATTGGTTGGGTTGGTTTAATGATACCTCATTTGGCCAGAGCAATTATTGGCGCAGACCATCGTAAAATGCTGCCGGTTGCAGCTTTAATGGGGGCTTGCTTTTTATTAATTATGGATAATTTGGCGCGCTCTTTTACCGTTATGGAAATTCCCATCGGGGCATTAACGGCTATTTTTGGGGCGCCATTTTTTGTAATTCTTTTAACAAGGCGGAATTAATATGGACTTAAATTTACAAGTTAAAAATTTATCAGGTGGATATTTAGGTAGGGATATTGTACGGGATATCAGTTTTGAAATTAAAGCCGGTGATATCTTGTGTTTACTGGGGCCAAACGGTTGCGGCAAATCTACTTTACTTAAATTGATTTTGGCTATTTTGCCTTTAAGTGCAGGGCAAGTGCTTTGCCGTGCCGAAAATATTAAACAGATGAGCCGCAAAAGAATGGCACGTATTTTTTCTTATATACCGCAAAATGATAATAATAGCTTTAATTTTACGGTTTTAGAAATGGTGCTAATGGCCAGAAGCGGCCAGCTAAACAGCCTAAGCAGTTTAAAGCAAGCCGATTATGATTTAGCAAAACAGGCTTTAAGCCAGCTAAAGATCGAGCATTTGGCCAATGATGATTATAATCAGCTTTCGGGCGGGCAAAGGCAATTGGTGCTGATTGCACGGGCACTTTGCCAGCAAACCTGTATCTTAATTATGGACGAGCCCACCGCTAACTTAGATTTTGCCAATCAAAGATTAATTAATGAGGCCATATTATTGCTGGCCAAAAAAGGCAAAATGGTTATTATTAGCAGCCATAGTCCCGAGCAGCCTTTTTTGCTAAATGGCAAGGTTTTGCTGCTTAATCAGGGGCAAATGCTGGGTTTTGGTTGCCCGGAGCAGGTGCTGAGCAATCAGGCCTTATCGCAAGTTTTTGATTTGCCGATGGAGGTTATGACGGTTATTGATAGCAAGCAGCAAGAACATAAAATATGCTTAAGCATTTAGGAGTAAATATGTGGACTTTATACGACACTTTAATTGAACAAATAGATCCGCAAATTACAGTTGTGGATGCCGCTAAAGGCGGCTGGCGGGCAATGGTTAGTACTAAAGATAGTATTGGCCTTTGTTCTTTATTGCTAAATAGTTATCAGCCGGATATTGATGTTAAAGCTTTAGATCAATATCGTGGCAAAAGCCTTAAAGATGTTGCTAAGCTGGTAAAAAGCTGGGATAATTTAGAGGCAGCCATTGGCATGGCCGCCATTAATGCTTATTTTAATCAGCCGGCAAAGCTAAAGGCTTTAGGGGCAAAATTATTTTTGGGCAAAGAAGATGGTGGCGATATATTTAAAAATCTTCAGCAGGAATGCATGTCTAAAAAAGTGGCTACTATCGGACACTTTAATTCGGTGAGTAATCTTTATCAAAACAGCTGTGATTTAACAATTATCGAGCAAGATCCTCGCCCCGGGGATTTGCCGGCTATTGCCGCCGAATTTGTTTTGGCCGATATGGATTATGTTTTTATCACCGGCATGACTATTACCAATAAAACTTTGCCACGGCTTTTAGAACTGTCGGCAAAAGCCAAGGTTATTTTAACAGGCCCCAGTGTACCATTAACCCCACTTTTAGCTGATTTTGGAGTAAATATTATCTCCGGCTTTGCAATTTATGATTTGCAAAGAGCGGCTGCTGCTATTTTGGCTAATCAGGGCGAGCAAATTTATAATACCGGCTATAAAGTTTTATTATAATTAGATTTTGTGCAAATAGCAGCTAAAATATAGAAAACTATGGATGTTTAATTGACTTTTTTGCTATTTTATGGTACATTTATAAAAAGAAGATTTAGGAGGATTATTATGAAAACCAGCTGGAAGGACATATTGCGCTATAAATTTGATAATATGATGGCCAAAGGCGCAGTTGCTTTAGTAGGTATTTTGTTTTTGGCAACGGCCATTGTAATTGTGATTACAGGTATTATTTCGTTTGCCTTAGGTGCAGGTACCGCCGCAGGTAGTGTAGGGGAAAATATTTGGCTTAGCATTATGCATGTTATCGACCCCGGCACAATTACCGCTGCTGCCACCGATGATATTTCGTTTATCATCTTGATGTCTATTGTTACATTATGTGGTATTTTTATTACAAGTATCTTAATCGGTATTATCACCACCGGCTTTGAGGAAAAGTTAAGTGCCTTAAAGAAGGGTAATTCAAGAGTTATCGAGGATGATCACACGCTGATACTGGGCTTTAATGATAGTATTTTTACAATTATCAGCGAGCTGGTCGAGGCCAATGCTAATCGCAAGGATGCCTGTATCGTGATTTTGGACGAGCAGGAAATGGAAGTGATGGAAGAGGCTTTATCCAAGCAGGATATTGATTTTCAGAATACGCGGATTATTTGCCGCAGTGGTTCGGTATCTGATATTTATATGTTGCAGCGTTGCGCTATTGAATCATGCCGTTCGGTAATTATTAATATTGCCGATGATTTTTTGATTACCAAAACGATTTTAGCTATCAATAATTACTTTTTAAATAGTGATCAGGAAATTAAGGCCCATGTGGTGGCTACGGTTAGCGATGCCGCCAATTATGAGGTTATTAATATTGCCGGTGGCAAAAATGTAGAATTAGTGCTGGTAGAGGATACTATTTCGCGCATTATTGCTCAAACTTGCCGTCAACCCGGCCTTTCGAATGTATTAATCGATTTATTTGATTATAGCGGCGATGAATTTTATTTTGAGAATTTTCCGCAATTGGCCGGCCATAAATTTGCCGATGTTTTGCATTATTTTGAAAAAGCCATTGTATTTGGCTATAAGCGTGGCGATGATATTTGCCTTAATCCGGCCAAGGATGTGGTTCTTGAAAGCGACGATTTGCTAATTTTATTGGTTGAGGATGATGGCATGGCCAAGCCGCAAATCAAAACGCCGGAACTTGGTAATTTGCAGCCTTTAATCAATGATAGCGGCTCTAAAAAAGAGACGGAAAATATTTTGGTTTTGGGTATTAATGGCATGCTTGAGCGCATTTTATTGGAGCTGGATAATTATTTTGAACCGGGTATTGAAATTTATATTGCCGAAGAACAAATCCCCGAAGATTATTTTAGTTTTAGCGATCAGTTGCAGAATATTAAATTAAAAATTATCGAATGCGATATTAATTTGCGGGCTAATTTGGATAATTTATTAGCTAAAGATATCCGCCATGTACTGGTGTTAAGCAGTGATGAACATGATACCGAAACTTCCGATTCGATGACTTTACTTAAATTAATTCATCTGCGTGATATTGCCCAAAAGCAACAAAAAACCTTCAATATCACCAGCGAGATGAAGAATATTGTAAATCAAAAATTGGCGCAAATCGCCAGGGTAAACGACTTGGTTGTGGGCAGTAATATTATCAATTTAATTTTAACCCAAATTTCGGAAAATCGCGATTTGGCCAGTGTATTTAGGGAAATCTTGCAGGCCGATGGCTCGGAAATTTACCTAAGAAGAGCTGAAAATTATGTGAAGCTGGGGCAGGAAGTTGATTTTTATCAAGTTACGGAAATTGTTAAGGATCGTAATGAGATTGCCGTGGGCTATAAAAAGCAAGGTGCAGATAGTTTTGAGATTATTACTAATCCGATCAAATCCGAAAAAATTGTTTTTGAAGATGGCGATTGCATTGTAGTATTTGCCGAAGATTAAGCTAAATAAAGTGATATGATTGGGGGAGGCGAATGCCTTCCCCAATCAGGCCGTCAAAAAACTATGTTTTTTGCCAGCCTGAGCAATATTCTTCCCAAGACCGGGAAAGAATATTGGCAGCTTACGCTGCAATTTATTGAACGCAAGGGGGGCAAGCCCCCCTTTCCATCCCCCGACGGGAAATGGAGTTTTGGCTTTTTGGACAGTCTGATTGGGGGAGGCAAATGCCTTCCCCAATATCAAAGTATTGCTTTATTTTATAAAAATTGCAGGGTTAGGGGTAGCTCCCTTAAAAAATTTAACTTTGTTCAACTTTTAGGAGAATATTAAATGGAATTTAGCTTGATTTTAAATGGGATTTTTAGCCTATTTGCCCTAATGTTGGTGGGGTTATTGGCTTGTAAAATTAACTGGTTGCCCTTGGAATCGGCTAATTTTCTATCTAAAATTTTGATTAATATTGCTACACCCAGCTTTATTATTGCCTCGATGAATGAGCAAACTTATGATCCTAATATTTTGGCATCCTTGGCGCAGGTTTTATTATTATATTTAGCCACCTTAGTTGTTTCGCGCTTGATTTCGGCCATTTATTTAAAAAGGGTTAAGGTTGATAATGAGGATAGAGGTGTTTATCATAATTTTTTAATCTTTACCAATAATGGTTTTATGGGATTACCTTTATCCTATGCCTTTTTTGGGGCCGAAGGGCTTTTTTATGCGGTTTGGATTAATATTGTGATGAATTTTTTCCTCTATACGGTGGGCACATATTATGCTTCTAAGTTAGATGATGATTCTTCTATCATCGGCCCTAATTTTAAAAATCAGCTTAAAAAGATCTTAAATATGCCTTTTTTTGCGGCTTGTATCGGTTGTGTTTTATATTTTGGCCAATTGGAGCTTAGCCAGGTTGTTGCCGATTCGTTTAATCATTTAGGTGGGATGATGACCCCCTTAGCCATGTTGATTTTTGGCATGCAATTGGCGCAAAGCAATCCTTTTAAATTATTGTTAAATGGCAAGCTATTATTGATGTCTTTATTGCGTTTGGTATTAATTCCGGGTATTACTTTTGGGGTTTTGTGGTTATTGCAGTTGCCGCCGCTAACCACTTGCATCATCACCTTAATTGCCTGTTTGCCCTGTGCTACCATGCCGGTAACTCTTGCTCAATTGGCCGGTGGCAATGCTAAATTGGCTGCCGAAGGGGTTTTGGTTTCGGTTATATTTTCCATAATAACCTTGCCTTTATTTGGTTATTTATTTACTTTGCATTTGGGATAGCGCCGGGGCATTGGCGGTATATTTATAGCAATCATAATAAAAATATTAAAGGGGGCTTGCCGCAGATTTTTTACTTGCGGCAGCCCCCTTTTGGGTTAAAAAAATTCTTATTTTGCGCAGCCGCAGTTGATATTGCCGGCTACTATTTCGGCCCAATCGCCTAGTACATCATGAGTCCAGCAATCGTCTGCGCCTGCTGCTTCGCGCATGGTTAAGGCGAGGATATAGCTTAATTCTTCTACGGTTGCACCTGCTTCTAAAGCCCCTTTAAAGTGCTTTAATACACAAGGCTTAGAGCGCCCTTTGATCGATAATGCAAAACAAATAAATTGATATGTTTTTTCGTCGATTAAGCGCTTTTCATTATATAGCACATCCATTTCGTCTAATCTTTCTGCAAATTCCGGAAAAAATTCTGCTAACATTCTCATAATGTTGCCTCCTAATTATTCTGTTTTTTGTGCTGGGCATCTGCTATCAAATAATATCAGTACAATATTTTTTGATATGTTATTAGTATAATAAACATATTAAGATTTGTCAATATGTTTATTAAAAAAAATTAAGCTCGAAAAATAATACTATTTGTCGCAATTATTAGTATTATATAGCAGGTATAATACTCTTTTAGCAAGAATATTAATAAATGTAGTTACAAAAAATTTAAGGGGGGGTTGGTTGATGCCCAAGGAAAATTTGGTATTAATTGGATTTATGGGTAGTGGTAAAACTGTTATTGGTCGTCAGGTTGCCCGATTATTGGGTTATGATTTTGCTGATACTGATGAGGAAATACAGAATGTAACCGGGATGACTTTGGCGGAATTATATCGTAAGCATGGTCCGGTTCGTTTTCATTCTGAAGAAGAATTGGTTGTGCGCAAATTGGCCGGGCGTCACAAGCTGGTAATAGCATCTGGCGGCAGCTTAATGCCCCAGAGGGAGCCATTGGCAATGTTGGGCGAGAACAGTTTGATGGTATTATTGCAGGCTGATCCGGAGATAATAATAGAGCGGATTAGTCGTAAGGTAAGCAGGGGGAAGCGTCCACTTTTGCATGGTAAGCCTGAGCCGGGATATATTAAGGAATTATTGGCTGAGCGTGAGCAGCAGTATTTGGATTTAGCGGATACATGTATTAATACATCTACGATTAGTGTAGAGGAGGCGGCATTGGAGATTGTGAAGTTTTACGAGCAATATTTCAAAACAGAGAAGTAGGGATCAGGATAGTTAAAAGTTTTTTTGGTTCTTTTTGGTACAATATAAGCACAACCCAAACCAAGAAAA
>CAYJPF010000062.1:0-14944 GCA_964372025.1 uncultured Peptococcaceae bacterium
TATGGTGCCGGAGGTCGGACTTGAACCGACACGTCCTAAGACACTTGATTTTGAGTCAAGCACGTCTGCCATTCCATCACTCCGGCACGAATAGGAACAATAACTATTGTACACAATTTTTGGCCAAAATGCAAGCTTTTTTTTAAAGTTTTTTGTTTTTTTTAAAAAAACTTAGCGATAGCGCAAAGGTTTGACATTAGGCCGCTTATATGTTACATTTGAAGAAAACAATTCTTAAGGAGCGCATATGAGTAAAACTGTTGTTTTGGCCGAAAAACCCTCGGTGGGGCGCGAGCTGGCTAGGGTTTTGGGCTGTAGGCGGAATAATCAGGGCTATATCGAAGGCGATAAGTACATAGTTACCTGGGCTTTAGGTCATTTAGTTACTTTGGCCGAGCCCGAGCATTATGGCGAGGAATTTGCCAAATGGCGCTTAGATACCCTGCCCATGCAACCCAAAAAAATGGCTTTAAAGGTTATACCGCAAACCTCCAAGCAGTATCAAACTGTTAAAAAGCTGATTTTAAGCGCCGACACCGATAGCATTATCATCGCCACCGATGCCGGGCGCGAGGGGGAATTGGTGGCTCGTTGGATTTTGGCCAAGGCCAATTGCAAAAAGCCTCTTAAACGCCTTTGGATATCTTCGCAAACCGATAAAGCCATCAAAGATGGCTTGGCAAAGCTGCATGATGGCAAGGATTTTGAGCCGCTTTTTCATTCCGCCGAAGCTCGTGCCGAGGCCGACTGGTTAGTTGGACTTAATGTTACACGTGCCTTAACTTGCAAATTTAATGCGCAGCTTTCGGCAGGTAGGGTGCAAACACCTACTTTGGCCTTGATTGTGCGCCGAGAGCTGGAAATTAAGAACTTTAAATCTAAGGATTACTGGACAGTTAATGCCGATTTGGGCGGCTTTTTTGCCGCTTATCGCGATCAGCATAAGCAAACAGCTATTTATGACCAAAATGAAGCTGCTTTGATTGCTCAAAATATTCGTAACAAAAAGTTTACTATTGAGGACATTACCACTACCAATAAAAAAACGCCGCCACCCAAATTATATGATTTAACCGAGCTGCAACGTGATGCCAATAAATTATACGGTTTTTCGCCTAAGGAAACTTTGGCAATCATGCAGCGCTTGTACGAAAACTATAAGATTTTAACATATCCACGCACCGATTCCCGCTATCTAAGCGAGGATATCGTGCCTACTTTGGGCGAGCGCTTGGCCGCCTCGGCAGTGGGCGAATTTGCCGGCGTGGCTCGCAATATCATCAAAGAAAAACGCCAAATCGCTAAGGATTGTATCAATAATGCCAAGGTTTCCGACCATCATGCGATTATCCCTACCGAGCAAAATGTGTATTTGGAAAAACTATCTACTGCCGAACGGCAGATTTATATGCTGGTTTTGCAGCGCTTTTTAACTTGCTTTTTTGATGATTATCGCTATCAGCAAATTAAAATTAGCCTAAAATGCGGCAATTATGATTTTTCGGCCAGCGGTAAGGTAATTTTGGCCATGGGCTGGAAAAATATTTATGATGCCGAAGACGAAGTGGACGAGGTGGAACAAACTTTGCCCAAATTAAGCAAGGGGCAAAGCTTTGTTTGTCAAAACACCCAGCTAAAGGCTGCCAAAACCTCGCCGCCTTCGCGCTATACCGAGGCCAGCTTGCTTTCGGCAATGGAAAACCCGGCCAAGTTTATCGAAGATAAAAAGATGAAGGAATATATCGGCGCCGGCCTGGGAACGCCTGCTACCAGGGCTGATATCATCGATAAGCTTTTTTCGTCATTCTATGTGGAGAAAAAAGAAAAATCGCTAATCCCCACTGCTAAGGGTATGCAGCTAATCGACTTAGTTCCTACCGAATTGCGTGAGCCGTTGCTAACCGCCACTTGGGAGCAAGAACTGGATAAAATTGCTAAAGCTAAAGCCGATAAAAAGGCATTTATCACTAAAATTCGCAGCTATAGTAGCTCTTTAGTCGAGGAGGTAAAAAATAGCAGCGCCAGATACAGCCATGATAATTTAACCCGCACCCCTTGCCCCAAATGCGGCCAGATGATGCTAAAAGTGCAGGGTAAAAAGGGTACTATGCTGGTTTGTCAGGATCGGGAATGCGGTGGCCGCCAAAATATTAGCATGAATAGCCAAATGCGCTGCCCCACTTGCTCGAAAAAGATGGAGATTTTTGGCGATAATGAAAAGCGCAGCTATGTTTGTGCCTGCGGTTATCGGGAAAAAGTGGATAGCTTTCATCAAAAGCTAAAGGCCAATCCTAAGGCCTCTAAAGGCGATGTACAGCAATATTTAAAGCAGCAACAAAAGAATGAGCCGGCCAATAATGCCATGGCGCTGGCCTTAGCTAAAGCAAAAGCTAAAAATTCCTAACTATTGCTAAGCAAATATCAAGCCAAGCTATTGATTGGCCATCTTTAAAATAGCAGCTATATCCGCTTGCTCCAAACGGCGAGCCTGCCCGATACTGCGTTTGCCAAAATGAGTGCATTTTATGGCCATCTCTTCAATTTGTTCATCAGTTACCGGCTGCTCAAGCAGTTGATTTAACTTAATTGGCGAATTAATTGCAACAAAGAAATCTTCCAAAGCTTTGATGCCGGCCAGCCCATCTTGCTCGGGGTTGCCGCTGGGTGATATGCCCATAACCCGCTCGGCAAATTTGGCAAAACGATGGGGGATAGCAGGCAAAACATAGCGTGCCCAGCTTGGCCATACCACCGAAAGCCCGGCACCATGATCAACATCAAACAGGCCGCTAATTTCATGCTCGATTTGATGCGTTGCCCAATCGCCGCCATTGCTGCCGCAGCCGGTTAGCTCATTATGCGAAAGGCTTCCTGCCCAAATTAAACTCTCGAGCGCGGCTTTGTTTTGGCTGTCTTTTTGCAAAATTTGGGCGCTATTTAATACCGCCAACATCAACCCTTCGGCCAAACGATCATTAATTTCCAGATCGGGCTGAGCATGAAAATAACGCTCTAAAGTATGCATTAAAATATCTACTATTCCGTTTACTATTTGCTTTTGCGGCAAGCTGCTCATTAGCTCGGGATTAATCAAAGCAAAACGGCAGCGGCAAAGATCGGTGCGTATGCCGCGCTTTAAGTTGCCATCCTCATTGGTTATAACCAGCGAACTGCTCATCTCGCTGCCGGCGGCTGCTATGGTTAAAATAGTAGTTATCGGTAGCGATTGCTGCGGCTTAGCTTTGCCATCAAAAAAATCCCAGCAAGGGCCATCATGGCAAGCGCCTAGGGCAATACCCTTGGCCGAATCGATAACCGAGCCGCCGCCTATAGCTAAAATGCAATCGATATTTTGCGATTTAACCAAGGCAATGCCTTCTTCTATTTTAGATAACCGTGGATTTGGCACAACACCACCCAGTAACACAAAGTTGATATTTTCGGCTATTAGGGCTTGTTGTACCAAAGCCAGTAGGCCGCTTTTTACAATACGCTCTGAGCCATAATGGATTAGCACTTTAGTTGCGCCAATATTTTTTAGCTCGCAGCCAACTGTCAGCTCGGCATTTGCCCCAAAAATAACTTTGGTAGGTGCATAATATACAAATTCGCTCATAAAATTTCCTCCTAAATTAGATTAAATCATTAAAAAACCTTGTAATTTAGTACTAAATCTTATACAATATAGTAAAATAAGTTTTTAAGGATGACTATGATTAATTTATCGGTACTTAAAGGTGATAAATTTAGGGTGAATTTTGTATATGCAGCTGTGCAATCCTGTTATTGGGGTGCTTTTTGCATATATTTTTCCTTTTTGGTGGCCTATTTGGCCGAACAGGGCTATTCCAACTCGCTTATCGGCCTGATTATGACTTTTGTTTCGATTGCCACAACCATTACACCTTCGATTATTGGCTATTTGGCCGATTTTTATATTCCGCTTAAGCGCATTGCTGTTAGTTTTATGCTAATTTCTATCCCGGCTGCTTTTTTATTGCCAATTACCGTAAATATTTTTCCTTTAGCTTTAAGTGCTATTTTGGTGATGGCAATTTGCCAAAGAAGCCTTACCGGCTTAATTGATAGCTGGGCTAGCCGCATTTATCAGCAAAAACCCTACTTAAACTATGGGATTACCCGTGGCATTGCTTCTTTGTTTTTTGCGGTAACGGCTTTGGTTTTTGGCCAAGTGCTGGAAAATATCGGCCTAAATCATATTTTTTGGATTCATGCTATTTTTGCCTTATTAACGGCCATTTTTATGATGCTGCTCGACAATGCGCCGATTTGTGCTAAACCTACCGAGCCGAATTTGCAAAAACAATCCTATGCACTCGTTATTAAGGAGCTGCTTGCCAATAAAAAGTATTTGCAATTAATTATTAGCATGACTCTTTTTGGCATAGCAATTAGTTCCACTATCACTTTTTTACCTATTTTGATGAAAAGTATCGGCGGCGATAATGGCGATGTAGGGCTGTTATTTTTTGTAATCGGCCTTAGTGAATTCCCGGTTATGATGCTGTTTAGCAGGTTAATCAAAAAATTTAAAGCTTATCAACTTTTGCGTTTTGCCTATTTTATTATGATATTTAGGCTTATCAGCAATGTTTTGGTGGCTGATATTACTTTTGTAATTATTATCCAATGCCTGCAAGGCCTTGCTTTTGCCCTTTTTCAGCCTGCTGTTTTGATTTATATTAGCGATATTGTTGATAATAAAATTAAGGCCAGCGCTATTACCTTGGCTTTTGCTTTAAAAAATGGGTTGTCCGGGATTATCGGCAATTTGCTGGGCGGTTATATGGCCGATTATATGGGTATTAACTATGTATTTATTGTTTTTTCTTTATTCACTATTGCCGGATTTTTATTAATTATGCACTCTACCAAGGATTTGGTTTATGCTGATAAATGTGATGCTTAAGCCTATAATCCGATTTGAGTATAGATTAACTTATTAACTTTAAAGGGGATAGCTGCATGTTTAGTTGGATAAATTTTTTAACATATGCCGTGATTATGTCTTTTACGCCGGGGCCTAATAATATTATGTCGATGTCTAATGGTGGCCGTTTGGGGTTTAGGCGGGCTTTGCCTTTTAATTTTGGGGTTTTGGCAGGCTTTTCGATTGTTATGCTGATTTGTGCTGCTTTTTGTAGTTTGCTGGCTTCGTTGATACCGGTTATCGAGCTGCCAATGCGGGTTTTAGGTGCTCTTTTTATGATTTATCTGGCTGTAAAAATTTTTAAAAGCAGTGGCAAAATTGAGGAAAATTATGCTAAAACCGGTTTTATTTCCGGTTTGGCTTTGCAATTTGTTAATCCCAAAATTTATATTTATGCAATAGTTTCGATGCAGGCTTATATTTTGCCGCATTTTGCTAATAATGTTTTAATCTTGGCCGGCTTTGCCTTATTATTGGCTTTTATTGGTTTTAGCAGCACGGTTTTGTGGTCGGCTTTTGGTTCGGCCTTTAGGGTAATTTTTAGCAAATATACTAAAGTTACCAATGCTATTATGGCTGCCTTGCTGGTGTATTGTGCTGTTTCTTTGTTTTTGTAAAAAGTTTTTTCTTTATTATTGGCTTCATATATAATCAAAAGGCGAAGGCCGCTTTTGCTTATAGGCAGGAAAATTGCTTAAATTTAGCGAAGTAAAACAGTTAAATCTAATTTTAAGGAGAATACTGTTTTGACTAAAATATATTTGATATTGCTAATTTTAATGCTAGCTGTTTTTAGCAGCGCTTGTGGGGGCGGCGATGCCCCTGTAAGCAGCGAAGAACAGCCTTCTGCTGAGCAAATTGTTGGCGAGGAGGGCGGTATCCCTGCTGCTGAGGGCGATGATGATGCTCCCCATATCCCCAGCATTGCCCAGCCCGAACCGGAAAAACAAGAGGCCAATGATGACGCTAATACCGCTGCCGATAGCAATGATGAGGATAACACCGATAGCAGCAATCTAAATCAAGATGATAGCTTAGATGATATCCCCAGCCCCGGCGATTTGGATGGCATCCCCAGCCCTAATACCTATACTTTATCGGGCGGTTATGGCCCTTATCCCGACCCTTTTGTCGAATATCCTGATGGTCATTTGGCGCAATTATTAAGCCTGCAAAGTGCGCATTTAGGTTATGAGCTTGATTTGGCGCAATTGCAGCAAGTGCTTTTAAGCGATTATTGCCTAAATATCGAGGATGCCTATAAGCTAACGATTAATGCCAACCTTAACCCCGATTTGGGCGATGGCTTCCCTTTTATGGCTGTTGATACCGAGGAAAGCTATGATTCCGATCTTAATACTACAATTTATACCATGTATTTTAGTAATTTGATTGTAGAATTGCGCCGAGCCGATGGCGATAATCAAGCTCGCATTTATTATCTGGAGAACACCGCATCTACTGTGCAGGGTTATTCGGTTGTGACCAATCGTGGCCTTAAGGTGGGCGATACAGCCGATACTTTGTTTAATCTTTATCCCGATGCCGGCTTAATCCAAGATAATGGCTATACCCAGATTTATCAGCATTGGCCAATGATTGATGGCCGGTATGTGCAGGATAGCTATATGTTTTTTCATATCGAGAATAATATGTTAGTTAAAATAGAAATTAATAATAGCTTAGGGCAAATGCCTCAGCCGCGTATTCCGCATCAGGGCGTATAGCTGCCTAGATAACTTAAATAAAAGGTTGAGAATATGAATAAAGATAATCCCCAAGAAAACACTGATTTTAATCAGGAAATACTTAATCGTAGCTGGGTAGATGATAGCCCGCTACCGCCAATTGGCGAGGCCAAAGCTACTGCCGAAATACCGCCGCTTAGCTTTGGCCAAACGGCGGAGTTGCCTCAATTTTATCAGCAGCCCGGCCGGGAGCAGCAAGTTCATCATGGCGAGCATGATGCTAATCATAATACCAATCAAAACACCAGCCACAATACCGGCCATAGCGCCGCTTACAGTGCCGCTCGCAAAGCCGCCCGCAAAGCCGAACATAGCACCGAGTATCATAATCGCCGCTTGCAACGGCCTGCTAAAAGCCCTTATCGTAATTTGGCCTTGGTGATAGCCGGTTTATTTATCTATGCCTTGCTAATCGGTATAGCCTCTTTTGTTTTGGGGTCGGTAATTTATAATAATAATGCCGATGTTGCCGATTATCAAAATGCGCCTTTAATTATATTTATGGGGGCAGTTTTTGTAGCATCTTTTATGATAACGCTTTTTTCTAAAGGGGGTACTATCTTTCCCTCTTTTGCGCTGGCGCTAATAATTTGCCTAATATCTATTCTTTTTAGCGGCGATGTAGAGCCATCTTTAACTGCGCTTTTTCTTAAATTTGGCTTAAGTGTTTTAATTGTAATTATTAGCTTTAGCGTTGCTAAGGCCTGCATTATTTTGGGTAAAAGAAATAAAGCTAAGCAGGGTAGCCTGCTTTAATATAGGTTTAGCTATGCTGCTAAAGGCTTATTTTAGCAAGAATTAGCTATAAAGATATTGCCATTGCGGTTTTTTATCACTAAAAAATAAATTTTGCAAAATTTTATAAAAATTTGTAGCTATTTTGATGATTTTGGATTATAATTATAGTAGTAGCTTGTTTTTATGCTGCCATGCTCCCGCCAATATTTTAGGGGTTTACCGATAGGAGTTGTTTTTATGCCCTATAATTTAGCTGCCGAATATGGGGCTTTGCTGATTTTAACAGTGGCTAGTATTGGCCTATTGTTTGATAAAAGCATTGTTTCTACCAGGTATAAAGGCTTAAAGTGGATGTATGCCGCCACCTATCTTAGTATTTTAATAACTTTAGCTGCCATTATTAGCATGGATTATTATGATGGTAGTTATTCGCTTAAACTTGTCGATTTTTTGCGGCAAATGTATTTTATTACTTCGCCGCTTTTGGCCTTGCTTTATCTTTTTTATGCAATTAATATAGTTTATAATAAAATGCCTATTAATAAAATTATTAGCAAATTTTATTACTTGGGTATTCCTTATCTGCTTTATCTGATTTTTGTTTTGGGCAACCATTGGCATCGGCTAATATTTAGCTTTTCCGAGCAGGGCGCATATATTAAAGGGCCCCTTAATCAAATTAGCTATTATATTGCCTTTATCTACTTTGCCCTGCTAATTGCCTTTACCATTAAGCATCGTTTTACGGCGCAGCGTAATATATTAGTTATTATTTGCTTTAACTTTTTGCTATCTACAATAATCTTTAGTATCCAAATTTTCTTCCCCTTGGTGCAGCTATCGGGGTTGGCTTGCGTATCGGGATTATTGGTTGTGCATTTGTATATTCTTAATGTTTCCCGCTCATCCGATCCTTTAACCGAGCTTAATAATCGCCAAAAACTTACCTCCGATTTAACAATGCTTTGCAATAATAATACGCCATTTTCGCTGGCTGTTTTTAGTTTGCGTAATTTTAAAAGCATTAATGAGCGCTTAGGCTTAGAGTTTGGCGATCAGCTTTTATTTGATTTAGGGATTAGGCTTAGAAGTATTTTGCCTGCTAAATATATTTATCGCTATGGTGGCGACGAATTTGCCTACCTAAAAATTAATAGTGATGATGGCTTTAATCAACTATTAAAAAATGTAACCGATTTAATTTGCAGGCCATTTAGCAGCGGCGATAATTCGCTTAGTTTAGATATTATTTATGCACGCATCGATTATCCCGAGTTTGGCCATAATGTTAAAGAAGTTATTTCGGCCATGGATTATTCTATTTCTTCTATAAAAAAGAATATTGGCGAAACTAACTTTTTTTACGATCCGGGCATTTGCGAGCTGATGAAGCGGCGCAATTATATTATCGACCGCCTAAAGCAGGCAATTGCCGAGGATGGTTTCGAGGTGCATTATCAGCCGATTTATGCATCTGCTGTTGATAATTTCCCCTTGGCCGAGGCTTTAATTCGCCTAAAAAAATCGGATCAGCCACCTTTATCGCCGGGCGAGTTTATCCCCATCGCCGAGGAAAGTGGCCTGGTTAGCAAGCTAACTTATATTGTTTTGGAAAAGCTATGTCAGGATTATCGCTATTTGATGGATTTATATCCCAATCAATTGCCTTTAGAATCGATATCATTAAATTTCCCTTATGTGCATTTTTTGCAAGGCCGCACTACGCAAGAGGTTTGCGAAATTGTAGATCGCTATCAAATACCGCATAGCATGATTAAGATGGAGCTTACCGAGCGCACCTTGGTGGCCGATACCCAAGCTACCCGCAATATTATGGATGAGCTTATTAAGCAGGGATTTGAGTTTGAATTGGACGATTTTGGTGTAGAATATTCTAATTTAAGCCTATTTTTTGATATCCCGGTGGAGATTATTAAATTCGACCGCAGCCTGGTTTATGCGGCAACTTCTACGCCTGATCGGCGCATTTTCTTCGATCATTTATTGCAGGCAATTAAGGCGATGAATATTAAAGTGGTGATGGAAGGTGTAGAAGGCGAAGAATTGGTTAAGTACTTGATTAATTCCGGCTGCGATTATATTCAGGGCTATGCTTTTTCGAAGCCCTTGCCGCGGGATGAGTTTGGCCAATATTTGATTGATTTTCAGCAACAAAAGGGCAAGCAGGCTTAAAAAGCTTGACTAATTTAAAAAAATTATAAACAGGATATGTTAATCAAATAGTTTAATCATAAACAATATTTTAGCAAGCCTTAAAAACAAGGCTGCTGCAATTGGAAAACTCCACTTGCAGCAGCTTTTTAATTTTTTTATCATAATTGTGATAAAAAGTAAAGTTGATTGCAAAAACAGATAATTATGTAACAAAAAATACAAGTTTAAGCAGGTGTATTTTGCAAAACTTGCAAGATAATTAAGAATTTGTAAAAAAAAATGCTGGATTTTATTTATAATCTATGATATAGTAATTAAGCTATTGATTTGCCAGCCCTAAATTAGGGATCAAATTAGGATAGCCGCCTTAATGATATCGTTATAATTTCGCTAAAATAATTTATTAATGTTTTAGTGATTAAATACGTCCACTATTTAAAGCGTTGCAGTGCTATTTTTATTATTTTATGATTAATGGCAGCGGTTTAGGGTGGATGTGTAAAAATGCCTAAAAAGGCAAATTATAGGAGGGGTTTTTTAATGATCAAAGTAACAAAATTAGTTTCCCTAGGTTTAGCTGCTGTATTAGCAGTTGGCGTATTAGCCGGCTGCGGTGGCGGCGAGGAAGCAGCCACAGAAGGCGGCGGTGCAGCCGCAACTGCCGAAAATCCATTGGAAGTAAAGATTGCAACCGTAATTTCGGGCGAAACCAGCCCTACTTTGCAAGCTTTAATGATGTTGGAAACTGATGTTGAAGCAGCATCGGAAGGCCGTATCGACATCCAAATTTTCCAAGGTGGCCAATTAGGTACCGAATCGGAAGTTATCGACCAAACCCGTAATGGCGATATCCAAATGACCACTATCAATCCTTTAAGCATTAGCTCTACCATTACTCCGCTTGCTACCTTAGAGCAATATTTCTTATTCGAAAGCGATGAGCATGCTATGAATTTCTTGGCCGGCGAGCGTGGCCAAGAATTATTGGGCAGCTTTAATCAAATGGGCTTACAAGGTGTTGCTTATTTCCCCTTAGGTTTCCGTAATTTAACCAATAGCAAAGGCCCGGTAGAAACTATGGACGACTTAAGCGGCTTAAAAATCCGCGGTTATAACCCGGTACAAATTGCTGTTTGGGAATCGGTAGGTTGCAGCCTTTCTTCCGTAACCTGGAATGAATTATTCACCGCTATGCAACAAAAGTTGATTGATGGCCAAGAAGGCGCCTTAACTTCTTTTTCCGAGAGCAAGTTCTATGAAGTTCAAGATTACTTTACCTTTACCCGTCATACCTTCTCTACCGATATCTTGGTTGCAAATCAAGAGTGGTTAGGTGGCCTTCATGCTGATGATCGTGCTATTATCGAAACCGCTTTAGCCGATGCCGAAGCCTTCCAGCAGCAAGAGATGTTAGATCAAAATGCCGCTTTGGTTGATGAATTAACCGCAATCGGCACCAATTTTGCCGAAGTGCCGGCCGATTTATTAGAAGAAATGAGAGCTACCATGATGCCTGTTACCGAGGCCAGCATTGTAGAGCTTTCCGGCCAAGAAGAATTTGATGCAACCATGGCTGCTGCCGAGGCTGCTAAACAATAATTAAGCTACTTAAAATATTGCCGCTACCAAAAGTGGCGGCAATATTGTATTTTTGGCGGAGGTGTTTAGATGAAAAAAGCACTTAAGTGGCTTGATGTAAATTTTGAGCCGGTTTTGATTATGATTGTTTTTATCATAATGACATTATTATTAACTTTGCAAGTAATTTTGCGCTTTTTATTTGACGAAGGCTTTGCCTGGGCCGAAGAATTTGCTACCTTTATGTTTGTATGGATTTGCTTTTTAGGGATATCTTATGCTTTTAGGAATAATCGTCAGATTACAGTGGCTTTTATCCGCGACTTTTTGCCGGAAAAAGCTCGTAAAATCTTAATTTTATTTATTGATTTTGCCATGTTGGCTATTATGATTATCTTTCTTAGCGGTGCGATTAGCAATGTGCAGAATACGGCCGAATTTAATGATTTGGCAATTTCGATTCCGATTACGATGAATGTAGCTTATTCTGCTGCTTTAGTGGGCTATTCTTTATCGATGCTAAGGATTGTACAAACTATTATCTGGAAAATCCGTCGCTTTAATGCATCTTTTGATTTATTCTTTAATCGTTTAGGCGTATATAATAATGCTCTTGATGTATGCTTTATGAATAAGGCAGTTCGGGAAGACGAGATGTCGCAAGTAGATCCGCAAGTTGCCGAAGAAGCTAAAAAATATAGGAAGGAGGGCTAAAGGATGATAGCTACACTATTTACTGTATTTTTAGGTTTATTATTGCTTTCTTTTCCGATTGCTGTTTCGCAGGCCTTTGGCTCTTTGGCTCTTATTTTTACCGATCAGGCTTCGCTTTCTTTAGAAGGCTATACCCGTGCTATCTTTGGCGGTTTTAATTCCTTTACCCTGGTTGCCGTGCCTTTATTTACTTTTGCCGGCGATATCATGGGTAAGGGTGGTATTTCTAAGCGTTTGGTAGATACTGCCAAAATTTTCTTAGGCAATCGTACCGGCGGCTTAGGTATTGCTTCTATTGTAGCATGTATGATTTTTGCGGCTATTTCCGGTACCGGTTCGGCTACTGTGGCTGCAATCGGCCTAATTATGATTCCGGAAATGACCAAAGCAGGTTATGATCGTCCTTATTCGGCCTCTTTAGTGGCAACGGCCGGTACTATTGGTACTATTATTCCGCCTTCGATTTGTATGGTGGTTTATGCTATTGCTGCTAATGCTTCGGTTACCTCGATGTTTACTGCCGGTTTTCCGGTTGGTGTTTTGGTAGGTACCGCTTTATGTGTTTATTGTGCAATTTCTTGCCGCCAGCGTGGCTACAAGCCGGTTGTGGTTAAGCGCACCTTTAAGGATTGCGTTAAAATTATTGTTACCGCTATTCCCTCTTTCTTGGTGCCGTTAATCATTTTAGGTGGTATTTACGGTGGTCATTTTACTCCCACCGAAGCCGCTGCTGTTGCTTGTTTTATCGGCGTTATCATTTCGGTATTTGTTTATAAAGAGGTTAAACTATCCGATATCCCCTATATGGCATATCGTTCGGTAATTATCTCGGCACCGGTTATGTTTATCATTGGTGTATCCTCGGGCTTTGCCAAAATTTTGGCCATTACCCGTATGCCTACCCTTATTTCCGAGGCAATTTTAAGTGTTACCGATAGTGCTATTTTGCTTTTAATTTTAATCAATTTATTATTGCTTTTAGTAGGCGCCTTTATGGAAACAAATGCTGCCATCATCATCCTAACCCCAATTTTGCTGCCAATTGTTTCGGCTTTGGGTATTAGCACTGTTCACTTTGGAATGATTATGATTTTAAACTTGGCTATTGGCTTTGTAACCCCGCCTTTAGGAGCAAACTTGTTTATGGCCTCCGAGATATCACGAGTGCGATTCGAGGTGCTGGCCAAAACGATTTGGCCATGGATATTTGTAATGATAGTGGTATTATTACTAATTACTTATATCCCCGAAATTTCTACCTTCTTGCCTAGCTACTTAGGTATGACAATTTAATTAAAATAATTTTTCTTTTATAGTTGAAAATCAATTGATTATAGGCTATAATATAAATTGATCAATAATTTAAAGGATGGTGTATTTTTAATGGGTGAAATCAAAGTTCAAACCAAGTTCAAATTAAACAAAAGGGATTCTGTATGGTTCCATCAGAATTCGGCTCAAGTTAATGTTGCTTATGCTAAGGAAGTTTGCGATATCGCAATCTTGCCTTTAGGCGCTATCGAGCAACATGGCCCGCATTGCCCTTGCGCTTCCGATACCTACAATGCTATGGGTATTGCCGAAGCCGTAGCCGGTAAATGTGATGCCATGCTTCTTCCTTGCCCGATGTACGGTGCGCATCCTCATCATCACTGGGGTATGCCCGGTACTATCCCGCTTTCTTTCGAAACACATATCGGCATGATTGTTGATATTATCCGCGGTGCAGCTGTTGCCGGCTTTAATAAGTTCATTATTCTTTCGGCACATGGTCAAACCATGACTGTTCCCTGCGCTGTTCATAAATTAGGTATCGAAGGTTTTTATACCGTATCTTCTACCTGGTATGATTTCCTCCGCGATAATAAAACTGTTTTGGATGATTATATGTGGCATGCCGACGAAGCAGAAACTTCGGTTGCGCTTTCCTTATATGATAAGTGGGTAAACATGGACTTAGCCGTAGATGGTAGCGGTACTCCTACCCTTGATTCCAAGTACAAAATTGCTCCCGGCCAAGAAGCCAAGCCCGGCGCTATGTATCACTTTGAAGGTACCTTCGGTTTACCTGAAAAAGATGACCTTGATAATGGCGTTATCGGTAATCCTACCAAAGCCTCTAAAGAAAAAGGCGATTTATTGGTAGACAAAGTTTCGGATTTATATGCCGAATTGGTAAAAGATATTGCCGCTGCTTATCCTTGCGGTATCAATCCTTTAGGCTTTAGAAATCCCTTTGGCTATACCGGTGCTCATAACTTTACCTATGATGAAGGCCATTTAGAGCGTGTAGCTGCTATCCGCAAAAAAGCCGGTTTAGAGTAAAGCTTACCTATATAATTTAATTAAAAGGCTGTCGCTTTGTTTGCGATAGCCTTTTTTTATGCCTTGGGGGCGCTGCCCAATGAGCTAGGTCAATACCCCAGCAATTTTTTGTCTAAAAAATTGAGTAAAACTTTTTGGAAAAAGATTTGATTCTACCCCGTTTTTGGAAATTTGCATCCGTAATCTATGACATGTAACAAAAACAATAAAGTAAAAAATAGAATGGAGTGCTTATTATGAATAAGATTTTACTAGGAGTATCCTTAGCCGCCACTTTAGCCGCCACTTTTGTATTTACCTCTAGCGCCTCCGGCGCAGAATTACCTGCACCTGATGAAAAAATCCCGGCTGTTGAAGAACCGGCCACCGAAGATGCCAAGCCTAAAAAGATTGGCAAAAAGGCTGCCAAGGGCATTGCCGAAGCCCATGCCTCTTTAACTAACATAAAGTTAATCTGGGAAGAAGTTAAGCTGGAAAAAGAAAATGGCGTTTTACAATATGATTTAGAGTTTAATGCCGAAGGCATCGAGTACGAATACGAAATAGATGCCCTAACCGGCGAGATAATCAGCTTCGAAATCGACATAGATGACCTCGACGACAATGACGATATCGACGACATGGATGACGACAATGACGATATCGACGACATGGACGACGACAATGACGATATCGACGACATGGATGATGACAATGATGATATCGACGATATGGA
>CAYJPF010000063.1:0-14417 GCA_964372025.1 uncultured Peptococcaceae bacterium
CACCAGTTGTATCTTTAGATATATGGTCTATACATTCAGCTATATTGCATGGTAAACCTAAATTTTTACTCCATTTATCCGAGTTGTGTTCAGGGATTCTTTTGTCAAGTTTAATTGCTAAATAAGGAATATTTTCGTTTTTGAAGTGCTTAATTATGTTAGCAGTAATACCACTTTTACCTCGTCCCGCTTTTCCGTGTATAATAAAATTTTTCCCTTTATTGACAAGTGTTAAGCATTCTTTTTCCTTGAATCTGTGTATCATTCCACCTTTAAGTGGTCTAAATGCTCTATCATATTCATCATTTAAAGTATTTACTTTTTCAAAAATATTCTCAGTGTTTGTAGTAGAAAAGAAATAGCTTGAAATATCTTTGTTATCGATAGCTACAAAAGTAGTTTCAAAGTAGCTTGTGAGTCTATATTCAACTTGTATATTATAAGAACTTGCTAAAGTATTCACTTCTAACTCAGCTTGGGACTCGCTACCATCCTTGCCTTGACCCCATTCTTGATTAGAATATAGATATAATTTATTAAGTTCAGGATATTTTTCGTGAATTGTTTTAAGCGTTTTAATAAGATCATTTTTATGATTTGATAATGTACTATTGTCATAAAATTTTGCTTGCATTCCTATAATATCATTTTTATGATGTATAGCTTGCATTTCGATACCTGCTTGATTTTTATATCGTTGAATTCCATACGGCTTTTTATTCTCTCGACAAAACAATACATAACAAAACCATTCGAAATTCCATTGAGGATTTTCTGAAAACTTTGATTTAAAAACATCCCAATTCGGTTTAATCATACTCATAAGCAATACCACTTTCGTTGCAAAATTTAATTTTATTATACCACAATTTCCATCAAATTACAACTTGTAATTGTTGCTGATGTATGGTATTATATTATAACAAAACTCCGCTTATGCGGATATTAAGGTGGTGTATATGTATTTTAACTATAATGGTCTTTGGAAAATTCTCATAGACAAAGGCATGAATAAATCTGACTTACAGAGCACACTTCATATCTCTCCAACTACGATTGCGAAGATGGGAAAATGTCAACCTGTTAGTATGGAAATAATTTATAAAATTGCTACTACATTAAATGTTGATGTTGGCGATTTGGTATCAATAAAAAAAGCTGAAGGCGGAACGAATGAAAAAGTATAAAATAGTATCTCTTTTTGCAGGGATAGGTGGGTTTGAACAAGGAATAGAAAATTCAAATCTAAATTCGGAAATTGTGTTTGCATCAGAGATTGACAAGTATGCACAAATTTCTTATGTTGCAA
Source organism: uncultured Peptococcaceae bacterium (assembly GCA_964372025.1). Classification (GTDB taxonomy): domain Bacteria; phylum Bacillota; class Dehalobacteriia; order UBA4068; family UBA4068; genus CAYJBP01. Next base: position 1,310 of record CAYJPF010000063.1, read on the forward strand.
ATTTTTCGAGCAGTCACTTACATGGAGATATAACAAAGATTGACGAAAAGCACATACCAAAACACGACATATTGATAGGCGGGTTTCCTTGCCAAGCATTTAGTATAGCGGGAATGCGAAATGGATTTGAAGATTCGAGAGGAACTTTATTTTTCGATGTGGCTCGAATATTAAAAGAACAACAACCTAAATATATTCTACTTGAAAATGTAAAAAACTTAGTTAGTCATGATGGCGGAAAAACTATTGAAGTAATCCTGAAAGCCTTAAATGAACTTAATTATACAGTTGATTTTACTGTTATTAATTCACTTGATTCTGGTGTTCCCCAAAGTAGAGAGCGAACATATATTGTTGGCATTAAAGATTACACCTCAGCAAAATTCTTAGCAGATAATCGAAGTAAGCGTATAAATGAGCTGAAAAGTGATATGAACTTAACTGATTTTAAAGGGTTTAATTTTTTTGATTCATTAACATATAACTCAGAAAAAAAACATCTTAAAGATATCGTAGATGAGTATGTTGATAATAAATATCATATCACTAATGATAATGTTGAGACTTTTTTATCTACTAACAATATTCAAGATAATATTGATACCGATAGTAAAATTATAAAATTATTCGATTTACCAAGAGATGTTTGGAATGATTTAGAACGCCAACGACGTGTATATTCTGTACAAGGAATTTCGCCAACTATTTTAGCTCGCTCCGATGCAACTAAAGTTTTTGTGAATGGGATGGTTCGTAAGTTAACTCCTGTTGAAAATATGAGAGTTCAAGGGTTTAGTGAAGATTTTATCACAAATATTAAAAACACAGGTATGAGCGATGTTCAAATGTACAAGCAGTCTGGTAATGCAGTTAGTCCTCCAGTTATTACAGGAATAATTAATCATTTACTGACATTTATGGAGGAATAAAATGGAGAACTTTACTTTCATAGATTTGTTTTCAGGGTTAGGTGGATTTAGGATAGCACTTCAAAATCTTGGTGGCAAATGCTTATTATCTTCAGATATTGATAAATATGTCAGAGAAACTTATAAGCTTAACTTCGGAGATTATCCGTTCGGAGATATTACTGAAATTGACGCTAAGGACATTCCCGCTCACGACATACTATGCGCTGGCTTTCCTTGCCAACCGTTTAGTATCGGTGGAAAAAGGTTAGGGTTTGAAGATTCTCGTGGTACGCTTTTCTTTGAAGTAGCTCGAATCATTAAAGAAAAAATGCCTAAAGCTGTGTTTTTAGAAAATGTAGCAGGACTTAAAAATCATGATGGTGGCAGAACGTTAGAAGTTATTTACAACATAATGGATGATTTGGGGTATGACTTTGTATCTCATACAATGAATGCCAGAGATCATGGGTTGCCACAAAATAGAAATAGATGGTATGGTGTTGGGTTTAGAAAAGACTTAGAACTTCTTTCAGAGTTTGAATTTCCTGAAAAATGCGACCTAAAAATCACACTTAATGAAATAATTAAAAGGAATATTTCATCTGAATATGCTATAACTAAAACAGCTAAGAGTAATATACTTACATATTTAGAAGATTATAAAAACAGCGATAAATTCAATCCTAATAATATCTTAATAGCTAACGAAGTTCGCGCATCAAGGTGTAATTTCAAAAGCGATGGTATAGCTCCTTGCCTTACGGCTAAGATGGGTACAGGTGGTAATAACGTACCAATTGTTGTTGATGAGTTTAGGAAATTAACAGAAAAAGAATGTTTACTTCTAATGGGTTTCCCAGATTGGTATCGAATCAAAGAAAATAATATGCAATCATATAAACAAATCGGAAACAGTGTTGCTGTTCCAATAATTGAAGAAATTGCACAAAAAATTATCTCTATTTTATAGGGGTTATTTTTTTGTTTAATTTATATTGACATCTGTGATATAACATAGTTATCAATCAAAAGGAGATTAACTATATGGCAATTGGAAACAATACTCACGGAAATAGAAATGAAACTACACTTGTAGAAGCTCTTAATAACAAAAACATTAATGAAATACCCCTTAATTTAAAAGAATTTATCAGATATATTTGTGAGAAAAAAAATATAGTTTTAAAATCCACAGATATTATTAAGGCAAAAGAAGAGTCTAATAATAAATTAAAGCAAGATTTATATATTTTTTTAAATGGTCAGAGCTTTGGCATTAGTGCAAAAATGGGTGGAGGTAACAGTGTACATCAAGAGAAATGTGCTGATTTCATTGCTTACATAAAAGATGAGTTTAATGCTTCTGATGAGATTTGTAGAGCTTTTAGTTTGCTTTTATGGGCTGATGGAACTATCGACGGGACAGGCTCACTTGATAAGAATTCAGATGGAGAAATAATTGTTAGATTTACGTCTAAACAATTTAGAAATAAATATCCTAACGAAGCTAAAATAATACAAAAGTTTTTAAACGATAATGCATATAAGTTAATAAATCGCTTCTTATTCGTCGGTAGACATGGTAGTGTAGTGGACTTTATATATCACGGAACTCCAACAAGTGGTTCTTGGATTTATACTGGAGAAATAATAAACTTTCAGATAAATAAACCAACAACGACAAATGCTCTAACTGTTGGAAGAATGAGTATACAGTCATGGAACGCTTCCATAAAAGGTACTTCCGAAAATAAAAGAGGACAGCTCCAAATCAAATATGGTCAAATGGAGAATGATTTTAATTCTCTTATGTTAGAAAGTGTTGCAAATATTGGTACATTTTTAGGGGATAAAGAGGAATATACATTTTCTCGAATGATGAATAAAAATAAATCTCACCCATATTGGAAACAGATACTACCACAAATAAGTGATTTTTCAGACTACTTTATAGCTGTTGTAGATAGACAAGTTATGTCTTCGCTAAGTGGTAAAAAAGTCTATACTAAGACAGATGTTTATGCTATTTATAAACCACTTACAAGAGAATTTTTGTTAGATAAGCAATATTTAATTACAGAATCAGATATAAAAAACTGCCATACATTATCAGTAAAAGAAACAGGTATTTCTGTTAAAATGAAAGATTCTAAACGATACACGCTGCAAAAACTTACTAAGGATTCATTTATAAAGGCTGTATCTCCTTATACCCAATATGCCACTCTTATATTGATTGGATTGCTTTTGTATAGCAAAGAAAGCGAAATGCATAAAAATAGTACTATTTTATCAGATTTTAGCATTGATGGTAACGATTTTCTTAATCAAATTAATTCAGTTTTTGGCGAAAGTTTTTCAGCATTTGATTCTAACTCTGCAGACGCTATAAGGAAACTATGCCAAGATAAACTTACTCAAATTATTGATACAAATATCGATTTAAAAACAGCTATTTTTACTGGCAAGGGTTGGTTTGAATCTCCATATAACATATCATTTATATTTAAGCATAATAATCTTTCCGGTGAATTATTTACTAACTATTCTATTACTACAGGTTCTGGTCGAAGTAGTGGAAGCTATAATATAGAAATAAAACCGAAATAATTGCAGTTCTTAAAGAGAGAAATCTTACAATGATTTCTCTCTTCTTGTCTTATAAACACTCAATGAGTATCAACTCTTGCCATTATTGTATCAAGGAAACTTCTTTCATCATCATCTAATTTCCTTGCTGTCGATACTTCAACAACAGCTCTTAATTCATTTTTCATCGCCTTCACCACTCTCGGATTAGCTGTTACATTAATCTCCTTCTCATGTAGCCTATGTATAATGTAATCTTGCTTGCTCATACCACTAAGCCTTACAAGTCTTTCGATATCAACCCATTCTTCTGGCGAGACTCTAAAGCTCACTGTTTTACTTCGCCATCTGTTTTCTTATCCATCACTTTATGTGACATATTAAGCCTTTTTTTCTATTGATAATTTATCTGCGCTTTCTCCTTGCTTTGTTGGGAATAGGTGAGCATATCTGTAGGTTATATCTATGCTATCATGCCCAAGTCTATCAGCTATTGCCACTGCTGAGAACCTCATATTGATTAGAAGTGAGCGATGAGAATGTCGGAGATCATGATTTCGTATCTTCTTCACACCACTCTGCTTACACCCTCGCGCCATTTCATTTTGCAGATAACTTTTGGTTACAGGGAATATTCTATCTGTCATTTATATCTTGTACAGGCTGTCAATGTACTCTTCAATTTCTTCACACAGAAAATCCGGCATTGATATAACTCGCTTACTCTTTGGTGTTTTAGGATCTGTTATAATATCTTCATAGTTAATTCTTTGGTATGTTTTGTTTATTCTTAGTGTAGATTTTCTGAAGTCAAAATCTTCTTTAGTCAGGGCAAGAAGTTCGCCAGATCTGATTCCAGCCCAGTATAAAAATTCGTAAATGTAGTAACTCATTGACTTATCCATCATCGCATCTGAAAACTTTAGGTACTCTTCCTTAGTCCAAAACAGCATTTCTTTGGTTTTTTCTTTACCCATATTCCCAGCCTTTTGGGCTGGGTTTGAGCCAAGTTCGTAAAACCTTATCGCATGATTAAATATAGCTGACAGCTGATTATGGATAGTCTTTAAGTATACTGGCGAAGCACTATTGCCTTTATCATCTTTTTGTTTCATCATCATATTCTGCCACTTTATAACATCGGATGGTTTAATTTCATTCATTTTTTTATCCTCGAAATAGGGGATTAGCTTTCGCTGAATAATGGACTCTTTTGTTTTCCAAGTATTTTGTTTTACACGATGCTCTGCATCTTCCTTATAAATCTCAACGAAACTTTATATTCATACGCTAAATTTTTAAGTGTTAGTAAATCCGAATAATCATTTGCATAACTACTTTCGCTATGAGGTGGTCTAACAGTTTGCAAGGTGTCAATTATAATCAGTTTTGCATCTTTCTGCTCGTAGATAAAATTTTTGATTCGAGTTTCAAGTTAGCCACCGAGTTTTGATGTTTCAGTACAGAAATGAACATTGTTTGGAGCATCTTCAGTAATTTCTAAAAGCCTATTTTGAATTCTTATTTCATTATCTTTTGACGCTAAAAAGAAAACTGTACCGTTGCTTGTATTAAAATCCCAAACTTTTGCACCTGTACCTACCTTAATGGATAACCATAATGCAAACCAAGATTTTCCGACTTTAGGTGAGCCAGCAAGTAAATTTGAGCCTATGGACATCGGTTTGTCTACCACAAACGGTATCTCTCCTAAATCTTTTACTGCAATTTCCTCTGCAGTGATTGTGTTGAATTTTTTCAAAAGACTTCTTCCTTTCTTCGACTTTGTAGCCGACTGTAATTTTTGTTTAGGGGTGTTGGTAGATTAAATTATTTGTGTAGGATTTCTACCACTCCTTTCGATTTTTAATTTATCCCTACATGGGCAAGAACAAGAGAAAGCAATTTTGTTAATCTTGTTTAGATTTTTTTATTTTTCCTCCTAATTTTCTTATCGGGAACTTTTTTTCGAATTTGACAACCAGAAATTTCATCCCTCTACTTAACAGTGGGAAAATTATGTTTTAGGAGGGTATTTTCTAAAAAAATTGAAATTTAAAAAACCTCTCTACTATACATCCAAAAACAAGCGTTTTGAGGACCTTTTTTTTGAAAAATAATTTTAATTATCTAAAAATTTCAGATGATTGCACAATTAAATACGAGTGATTTGTATATTTTCACAACAAAAAACGGCCACCTGCTTACTTGGTAAACAAGTGGCTACATTTATAATTTTAGTCTAATTTATCTTCTTCTGATAAAAATTTCACTGATTTAGACAATTCTAACTCCAGTCTATTATCGTGATAATTATTAATCTCTGATAATAATTTAAATGCTACATAAAACCCACATTTAAAACTTTCTTCAGCGTATGCATTCATAATACTATCTTTGCTGTCGATGATTTGTAAAATTAGTTTTGATGATACTTTTCTAAGTCTTGTATCAAAATTTTATGTGCTGAATTTATGAGTTCTTCAAACTTTTGTGGTGGCATGAACTCATTGTATTGCTAAACAATTTTTCAAGTTTATTCATTTATATTCATCTCTGGATATAAAGAAAGCGACTTCATCTCAGATTCAAAATCTTCGACAAAGTCGCCTTGTTTAATCATTTTAATTGTAGCTGCCACAGTATGTTTTACTGTTAACATAATTAGTATGTGTGTTTCATCTTCTTGGCTAATGCTATCACTCAGCCCATAATTTTTAAGGTAATCTACAACACTGTGAGAGTGGATGCTGTATTCATCTCCGTTGTATAATTCTTCTAAAGTTAGTTTTGCCATAGTGCCTGCCTCCTTTTTTTGTTAAGCAACACTATACCACATAAGTAGGGGAATAGCTATATAGCAATAGTAACAAATAAAAACTAAAATTATTGTTTTGCGTCTGTAGAATCACAAAATATATCGAGTGCCCTTTTTATTATAGTCAGGAGTAACATTATAACTATGAAAGAGATTGATAAAATCACTAATGATAGGATTGTATTAATAACACTGAGAGTAGGCACACGACCGAGGTTGAGTAAGGTTTCTTTCGACATAGTTTTGCTCCTTAATATTATGCTATTGAAAAAAACTCAACTATTAGGCTCATCAACTTCATCATCTATATCGAATCTAACATTTGTATTCCCCACAAGTGCATCTATAGCTTCTTTTCTCTCTTTCCATCGTTCTTCATTATTTGATACTAATTCATCATATTTATCATCAACAAAACTATATAGCTCATAATTTGAGTGCCCACAAGATAATAAATCTTTCAAAAAATAAGGTATCATACATTCTTCAAAAGGTAATTCTGGAGAATCTGAAGCAAATGGAGCGGAAGGAAGCTTGTTACCTTGACAAATCAAATACCACAACAGTTCTTTTTTAGATAGCTTCACTCTTTCAAGAGTATCATACAAATTTTCTCCATAATATGAATTCAAAGCGTAACTTGCGCTTGAAAATTAACTCAATTCATAAACATAAACATTCATCCGGCTTGATAATTCCTTTATCAACTCATATAGTAGTTGTGCTGTTTGACCTAATGCTTTTCCGTACATTTTTTTATCTCTTTATTAAAATTATTACTGCCTAAATCCTTTCCGAAATCTTGTATTAATTCTAATTCTAAAACATCTGTTGAATCATCTTTATATCTATGATATCTTGCACTATTATAAAAGTCCGATAATGTATGCAATAATTTTTTGGTAAGTACTTTTATCTTTATATTTTCTTTTTCTTTAACATAATCTAACATGGCAGAATGATTATGCCCCATTAATAATTTTTTAATTTTTTCTTTTTCCGGAGTTTCTTCCATGCCATACATCAAGAGTTCGAGAATAACTTTTAGCAACCGCTCCACTCCTTGTGCAGCTTGATATAAAGATGTGAAAATATATTCCGTTGAAATCTGACCCAATACAAGTGTATCATTTTCATTTTTTGGAATATATGTATTGTCTATGTCTTCTATCGATTTCCAGATTTGTACTCCTGCTACATTCACATCTTTGACAAGAGAAAAATTCATGTGCATAATTCCTCGGTCCGTATCATTTTTTCCATCTAAAAATTGTAGTTGTTTTGTTTCGTATATAAAGCTTGATTGACGAGTGGAAAATAAAGCGGCATTTTCAAAACTGTCATACCCATATGGAAAGCCATCATGGTTTATGTAAAAACCTTTAGCTTTAGCTGCTTCATAATAATTAAATCCACCTTCGTTTTCCAAACTAAACGATGTAATAGTATTATACTCTACACTAAAAGTGCGAATTAGAGCTTTCCAAAATTGTTTCCTTTTATCAATTGATTTTGTGTCAACTGACGTCATTCCAATATAAGCTGGGAAATTCAATTTCATTCTTTTATCAATTTTTACTGCAACATCTGCTTTTATATCTTCAACTAAAAGAACACATATAGTAGACTTGATTTCTCTATATCTATTCTTATTAACAGTACATAATTCATTTCGAATTAAAAATGGATTGATATCGTGATAAATATTTCTATCTAAAATATCGCCTTCTGAAAAAACAGACTTTTATTCATTTGTACTTATTTCCATTCCGTCAATAAAATTCCGAAAAACTACACAGCCATAGACTGAATCTTCGATTTTACCTGTATCAAAAAGAAATGCTATCATATTTTTATTGTCGTTCATTTTCAAACTCCTTGCATTAAGTAGGTTTTAAAATGTGTAATTAATACATCTAACTATATGATCTAATTGTGACTTGATCAATAAAAAGTCTTCATTTAAGTTCAAACTACGGATCTCAACCCTATTTCCACTCATCATAAACTCTGCATCAGGCGTAACTTCTTCATCAGTCTTTGCATATAGGAGCATACCACTAACATTACCAGTGTTATCTTTATCCTTATTCTTCACATAAGTAAAAATTTGATAAAGGTTGTGTGAGTGAAAAGTTTGTTTATTACCGAATTGACTTGTTGCCATACTTCTTGAATAATATTTTGCGTCGATAATAAGTGTGTGTATTCCGTTAGAAATCATAATATCTGACTGCATTTTAGGCAAGAACGAAACATATTCATTATCGCTTTCAATATCCCACTCTATTTGCGAAGAAGACACTTTAAATTCTGGAAAATGTTTTTTATAATACTCTAAAATGAATTTTTCATATAGCCTTGACATTCTCTGTTCATCGAGGAATTTTTTCATTTTCATATCGCCATTTGCATCATTTTGTAGGAGTCCTTTTATAACTAAATAGCAAATAGAAATCAGCATTTGATAGCTTTGATTATTACGATTAAAACGAATATTCCAATCTATTGTATATGGGTTTAAAATATCTACATCTTTGAAGTACATTATCAAGTTTTTAAGGTCTTTTTTTACATCGGACTTAATTTTTTCTCGGAGTAAAATATTAACCGTTGTTTTTAAAATTTGGTTCAATTTGGTGTTAAAAGAAAACTCATCATAACTGCACACAAGTTGTTTTTTGAGCATTATTTGTCCTTTGATTGACTGTGCAATATCAATTTTCCCACGCAAGGTGGAGAGTGGCTCGGTTACAGGAATATACTCTTTGCCAAGCCCCCTCTTAACTTGAAGTGCAATACCTTTGGCTAAAATTGCAGATAGCAAATCGGCTGTATTTTCAAAATCTTCACTTGCTAATTTCTCGTAACCATCGTTTTTCAAGATAGAAAAAGCATAAGCAAGCATATAGTAAATATTTTGAATTTTGATGCCTTTATCCGTTATCATAAAACAACACTCATAAGCTCAGAGATCCATTTTTTTCGCATATCGCTATTATCAAACCAATATTCTTCAATCAGTGGTTTAATCTCATATAAAGCTATCTCTTGCACCCACACATCATCAATCTTCTCGTCTAAATTGTATTTTTCTGCATTAACACATATATAGCTATGTCCTATTCTAAAACCGCTTCCCAAAGATTCATCGTTTACAATATCATTGTTAATACCTTTAATCGTATCAACCAATCGGTGGAAATTTACATTGCCAACTTTTGCTTGATATTCTTTAAACTGGTCGTTGTCAAAAGCCGGCTCTATTTCAAAAAATGCAAATCGACGGCGAAGTGCATAATCGAGCATAGCAAGACTTCTGTCTGCGGTATTCATCATACCGATAATATATATGTTTTCAGGAACATAGAATTTTTCCGAAGAATAGAGTAAAGTTAGGCGTTCTCCACGCTTATCTTCTTCAATTAACATAAATAGTTCGCCAAAGATTTTTGACAAGTTACCACGGTTTATTTCATCTATGATAAAGAAGTATTTTTTTGTAGGATTATTTATTGCTGTTTTGCAAAAATTATAAAATGCTCCATACTCTAACTTAAATCCCTCTGCGTCAGGCTTATATCCTAAAATGAAATCTTCATAAGAATAGCTTTGGTGAAATTGTATCGTTGAAACACGACTTTCATCTTCAACACCCATAATAGAGTACGCAAGTCTTTTAGCGGCATAAGTTTTACCAACACCGGGAGAGCCTTGCAAGATTAAGTTTTTCTTTCTAAGTAGCAAATTTTTTAAAGTCTGATAATTATTTTTTGTCATGTACACATCAGCTAAAAACTCATCTTCCGTGTATTGTTCGAGTGTTTCTTCCGATTTAGTGATAGGGCTATTCTCTTCTATCATACCCATGATAAAATTAAATTCGTTCTCCGTCAGCTTAAACAGGCTACCTTGAGAGTTTTGGAAATACTCCATTTCCTCAAGTTCTTTACATTCTTTTAATGTTTGGTATTCAATGGGGCGTGTAAGCTCTCTGGTTTTTTCAAAAAATAAACTCTCGCCGTCTTGCTCTTTTACTATCTTTGCTAATCCGACAATCTTTTTTACAGGAGTTGACTCATAAGCAACAATAATGTCGCCATTTTTAGCGTCAATAAAATTTTTAAATATACTTCGCTTGTTGCCATTATCGTTGTAAAGGCTGTAAGATTGCATTTCGCCAATGTTTATATCCGAAAAACTCCAAATCTTAGGGTTAGCATTTAGCCACCAATAATTTGCAGATATTACATTTTCAACAATAACCTCTGTTGTTTCTTTTTCAAACACTTCTTGATTTAAAGGTATTAACCCTTTTCTACTACGCTTGAGTAAAAATTCAGAATATTTCTTTAATCCAGCACCATATGCTTGATTACCTGCTGCAATATTTACATCCATGTAGTTTGGTGCATTTAAAATAAGTTTGTAAGCTATATTAAACCTATCAATATCACCATAATCAAATATATTGGTACTATCAATATCAGCATCAATTTTTAGTTTAGCAGTAGCATTTTTTAATGCAGTGCAATACGAGTTAATTGTAGAATTGCTGAATTTCTTTCCGTTCGACTTAATAAGCAATGACATCCAGTGCCTAAATTCATTTTCCAAGTTGGTAACATCATCATTATTACTTTCTTTACGCCTATGTAAAAGTGTATTTACCCATTTCAAAAATATATCACTTGCAAGTTTATCACTCATGTCTACTTTATATCCCTTTTCTGTAAGTGACCAAATACCACGTGTTGATGTATCGATTATTTCTTCGTAGCCTAAATAATTCCTTGCAAATGCAACCTCATTATTGAATTTACTAACATTATTTTTACCTCGAGTTTCGCTTAATGTTTTTTCGTCGAGATTTTCATTTTCAGCAATTTTACCCCGAGCTTGCTCGGGCGTAGCAGAACCACCCAAATCTTTGAGTGCTTTTATTAAAGGTGCAAACCATTTTAGAAAACTTGCATTTGATGTTTTATCAGTTTCGTTATCCTCTGTTTCATCATCACCTTTAAGCCACGCATAATGGGACATTTCGGGGAAATTTGCAAACTCATATTCGTTACTGTTAAATATACGAACACACTCATTGCACATTGAAATATATTGCTCTCCACTTGGAACTTTGTTTTTTACTAAGTCGGTGAACACATCTAAAACATCTTGCATTTCATTTTCACTGTTACATAAAAAATTTCTATTTTGTCCATCAAGATTTAAATAAGTATATGGTCTTGTCCAAAACAAACCCATAGTTAAATTCCACTTAACGCCCTTTTGAGTTAATGCTCTATCATATGAATTTATCAATAAAGATTGGTTTTCCTTGCTTTGACTATCGGAATACGCTATCGCACGACTGAAAACTTCCCATAAATTATTGATATCATTATCGTTCCTATCACCATCAAACCAATAGAAAGTAGCAGCCATATTATTTAGCACAGGTATTCCGTCAAAATCAGTTGGTGCCGGTAATGAAATATTCAACAATTTAGCAAAAGCTGTAATTATTGATGTTCTATTTTGATTTGTAATACCCTTATTAAAAAGTCCGTAAATGGTAAAGGGGTCTATGTCTGTGATATTGTTATCTTTCTCAAGTGTAGGTAGCTTGATACCTGTATCAATATATACTTGTTTTATAATTTCTATTAAATATGTACGATTGTCTTTGAACGTCAGCAATTTATTTGCAAATTCTTGATAAAATGCTGTCCATACTTTATAACTAATATTGTCCATTATAAATCCTCCCAATATTACTCCTTCTCCAGTTATTTCTGAGTGCTTTTCACGGTGACTAAATTCGCTCTTTCAACAGGCGACAGAGCATCTTTCTCTGACTTGCGATACTTTTTCATAGCCAGACAGTTTCATTTTCCATATGCACATATATCTTAGTTACGCCGTCATCGGTTTGATATATTATTATTTAGTTACTCATTTTCACTTACCACGTCGTAATATATTTCAAAAATATCCGATAAATTACATTGCAACTTGTCACAAAGTCTCATTAAAATTTCCATTCGCACAGGCTCATTCTTACTGAGTTTGGCAAGTGTTGTTGTGCCTATTCCAGTGAAATCTTTCATTTCAACTCTTTTCATTTCTTTATCTATCAATAATTTCCAGAGTCCATTATATGAAATTTTAGCCATGTTATTCTCCTTTTTTTAGAGTTATAAATATATTATAACATTAAAGTTAAAAAATATCAACATGTCAACAAAATAATTTCGCAAATACAAACTATAATTCCCAAATTGTACTTAAAAGAAATACTCAAAGAATGGCACTGTCAAGATTAATTTGTATTTCTTAATAGTGCCCTAATTCCGTATTCAGTTGAGTTTTTGGCAGTCCGAATAGCACTAAGCTTTCGAAAATAGTTCGCAATTTTTACAAGGAACATAATTTGCTATATGGAGAAAAAGAGGTATTTTCTTATATATGGGATTTTTCCAGAGGAAAATACACAAATTTCGTTGTTTGAAAAGAGAAAGACTTCCAATGATTTAACTCACTTGGAAGCCTTTTCTTAGTTAAAACTGATTGATTCAATCGATTTAATTTTCTATGTAGCCATTTTGTAGCCAGTGGTACTCAGTCTGTACTCAACATTTTTTGATAAAAAACCCTTGTTATCAACGCTTGATACTAATGTGATACTGCTTGGCAACAAAAATTATGTTATCATTTTGTTATCAGCCGCACAACACTACTGCATAATTTATCATTTTTTAGCATAATATCTCATAAAAAGTAAGAAAACACC
>CAYJPF010000064.1:0-7961 GCA_964372025.1 uncultured Peptococcaceae bacterium
CCTCTGCGACCAGAGGAAATAAACTAACAAATGTAGGAAGGGACAAGCAAACCTTTCAACATACGAAGTACAACCCAAACAAACTATCCGCCGATAAATATAAGAAACCCACAATCCAGCTAACAAAAAGCAGCAAAAAAACCACAACCGAACTGGATTCGGATTATATAGGTTTGGCTTAAGAAAGCAAAGCTGGGGGGGGGGCTGGCTGCGCCCGGGAGCCATCAGGGCTGCAGTCATGGGCTGTTTTGGCTGCGCCAAAAGGCGCTCATGGGCTGTTTTGGCTGCGCCAAAAAACGCCCGGTTTTAAGCCGATTTTGCTTCCTTACCAGCTTTTATCAGCAAACTTATATTAGCTTGCTTTGCTTTATTGTCGGCTTAAAACCCTTAAAACCTTTTTAAGACCTTGGGGGCGCTGCCCCCAAGCCCCCGCAATTTTTTGAAAAAAATTGAGTAAAACTTTTAACCACAACAAAAAAACCGCAAACTCCTGGTTTGCGGTTTTTTAATATCAAAACTATAATTACTTAACTTCGCAAGTAGCGCCGGCTTCTTCCAATTTGGCTTTGATAGCCTCGGCATCCTCTTTGCTAATGCCTTCTTTAAGTGCTTTAGGTGCGCCCTCAACCAATTCTTTGGCTTCTTTTAAGCCCAAACCGGTGATCTCGCGAACAACCTTAATAACAGCAACTTTATTAGCACCAAAACCGGTTAATACAGCGTCAAACTCGGTTTTCTCTTCAGCAGCAGCACCGCCACCATCACCGGCAGCAGGAGCAGCAGCCATAGCCACAGGAGCTGCAGCAGATACGCCAAACTCCTCTTCAAAAGCTTTAACTAATTCGCTTAATTCCAAAACGGTCATCTCTTTTACGATATCCAAGATTTCATTTACTTTAGACATTTATTGTTCCTCCTAAAATTTTGTTTTTAATTATTTTTTGTTTAGACCAAAAATTTAAGCCTCGGCCTTGGCTTTTTGCTCCCGAACCTGATCGGTAACGGTAACCAGTTGACGCAATATACCGGAAGTAACCCCGGCAAAATTGGCCATCGGGGCGGCAAACATCCCCACAACTTGAGCCAGCAATACCTCGCGAGAGGGCAATTTGGCCAAAGCTTCCACCTCTTGAGCAGTAATAAATTTATCGCCCAAAAGCGCACACTTAACTTCACCTTTTTTATTGTCCTTTAGGAATGTAGTCATCAGTTTGGCTAATTCCACCGGCTCCTGTGTAAAGGCAATCGAAGTTGGTCCTTCCAAATAAGGATCAAAAGAATCAATATCATTGGCATGGCAGGCCAATTTGATTAATGTGTTTTTGGCAACACTATAATCAACCCCGGCTTCCCTTAACTTAGCCCTTAATTTAACATCCTGACCTACTGTTAAACCACGATAATCAGTTAAAACAACAGCCTGAGAATTGGCAAACAATTCCTTTAAACGAGCAACTTCAGCTTCTTTAGCAAGCATTTGCGGTTTTTTATCCACTAAAACACCTCCTCTTTACTTACTTAATATAAAAAGCCTTAGCCATAAGGCCAAGGCTTTAAAAGGGCATAATACCCCATTTATCCTTAAGGCCTCGGTTGGCATTTTAATCATTTAAGAACCAACTGTCTATGGCTTGATATGCAATTAATAAAACTTATCCTAATGGCTTAACCGGGCTAATCTTAACACCGGGGCCCATAGTAGAAGAAATTGTGATATTCTTAATATATTGACCTTTAGCAGCAGATGGCTTGGCCTTTAAAAGGATATCAACAATGGTTTTATAGTTTTCTAATAACTTATCGGCATCAAAAGATGCTTTGCCAATACGGCAATGAATATTAGCAGCCTTATCTAAACGATATTCTACCTTACCGGCTTTAATCTCGTTGATAGCTTTAGCTACATCCATGCTAACGGTACCGGTTTTAGGATTAGGCATTAAACCCTTAGGGCCTAATACTCTACCTAATTTACCAACCAAGCCCATCATATCCGGGGTGGCTACGATTACATCAAAATCGAACCAACCACCTTGGATTTTTTCGATCATGTCTTCGGCACCTACAAAATCAGCACCGGCAGCTTCGGCCTCTTTGGCCTTTTCGCCTTTGGCAAATACCAAAACAGTACTGGTTACACCGGTACCATGGGGCAATACAACAGCACCCCTAATTTGTTGGTCGGCCTGGCGAGGGTCTAAGTTTAGGCGAATAGCTAATTCAACGGTTTCGTCAAATTTGGCTTTGGCATTCTCCTTAACTTTGCTTACTGCATCGGCCGGCTCAAAATAATCGGCCAAATTATAATTCTTGATGGCATCATTATACTTTTTACCATGTTTGGGCATACATTAACCTCCTTTGTGGTGTTTCGGAATAAATCCTCCCACTAATACTTAAATTAACCTTCAACAATAATACCCATGCTTCTGGCTGTACCTTCAATCATCAGCATTGCGGTATCGATATTGGCAGCATTTAAGTCGGGCATTTTGGTAGTAGCAATTTCCTTAATTTGATCCCTAGTTACTTTTGCTACCTTGGTACGATTAGGCTCACCGGAACCCTTCTCGATACCTGCTGCTTTTAATAGTAAAACAGCTGCGGGCGGAGTTTTTAACACAAATGTGAAGCTATGATCTTCAAAAATGGTAATTTCCGCCGGGATAATCATCCCCGGTTGGCTAGCTGTTTTTTCGTTAAACTCTTTACAAAAGCCCATGATATTAACACCATGCGGACCTAAGGCCGAGCCTACCGGCGGGGCAGGGTTTGCTTTACCGGCCGGGATTTGCAGTTTAACAACAGCGCTTACTTTTTTGGCCATACTGGCACCTCCTCATTCTAAATGTGGTTATGACGGGGGGCATACCCCCTCCCACTTAAAGCGGCTAAAAATTTAGCCACCACAAGGGCAATTTAGGAATTAAAGTTTTTCTACTTGCTCAAAATCCAGTTCTACCGGGGTTTCGCGGCCAAACATATTAACCATAACCCGCATTTTGCCTTTTTCGGCAAATATCTCTTCGATATCGCCCACAACCTCGGCAAAGGGGCCATCGATAATGCGAATAGTTTCGCCAATGGTAAAATTAACTTTAATTCTATTTTCCATATAGCCCATTTGGGCTAATATAGTTTCGGCTTCTTCGGGATGCAAGGGCACAGGCTTAGCACCGGTACCAACAAAGCCGGTAACACCCGGCGTATTGCGCACTACATACCAAGAAGTATCGGTTAAGTTCATTTCTACCAGCACATAGCCGGGATATACTTTGCGGGGTACAATTTTACGCTTGCCGCCTTTAATTTGTACCTCGTTTTCCATAGGTACAATTACCCTAAAAATATTCTCCTCCATATTCATGGATTCAACTCTTTTTTCTAGGTTGGCTTTAACTTTATTTTCATACCCGGCATAGGTATGGATAACATACCATTCTTTTATCATGATAGCGCTCCTCTTAAGCTATGCCTAAGGTTAATCTAACTAAGTTGGTAAAAATCCAATCCAAACCGGAAATGGCCAGCGATAAAATTAGCACGGTAACAATAACTACCCCAGTATAGGTCATTAAAGTTTTTTTGTCCGGCCAATGAACTTTTTTAAGCTCGCTTAGCACACCTTTAAAAAAGGTTTTTAATTTACCGCCACGATTAACTGCTTCTGTTTTGGGGGCCATGTTAAATCACTTCCTTTTACAGCTTATTTGGTTTCTTTATGCAGGGTATGCGTACGGCAATGGCTGCAATACTTTTTAAACTCAATACGCTCTGGTGTTGTTTTTTTATTTTTACTGGTCATATAATTTCTTCTTTTGCACTCGCCGCAGGCTAAGGTAACAGCTACTCTCATGGAAAACACCTCCCAAAAACTTCTTTATCTTATAAAATTTATCTAAATAGACACCTAAATAGATTATCATGTTTTGATAAGCATGTCAAGTTTTTTTATTGATTTTAGGCTTTTTATTTAAATATTTAACTAAATATTTAGCCGCTAAATGCTCTTGACAAATCATAAATATTAAGTTATACTAAAACTGTATCAAGTGTACTATGTGTAACAATACGCATGAAAGGAGCGCTATATGATTTATATCGATTATCAAGACCGCCGCCCAATTTATGAGCAAATTACTGCCAAAATTAGCGAACTGGTGCGTTTAGGCGTATTTAAGCCCGATCAGCAATTGCCTTCGGTTAGGGTTTTGGCCGGCCAAATTTCGATTAATCCCAATACTATTCAAAAAGCTTATCAAGAATTGGAGCGCCAAGGCATTATTTACAGCATCAAAGG
Source organism: uncultured Peptococcaceae bacterium (assembly GCA_964372025.1). Lineage (GTDB taxonomy): Bacteria > Bacillota > Dehalobacteriia > UBA4068 > UBA4068 > CAYJBP01. Next base: position 4,301 of record CAYJPF010000064.1, read on the forward strand.
CAAAGGCAATTTTGTTTGCCCCGATATTGCCGCCATTCGCCAAAGCCGTTGCGCTCAGATTTATCAGGATATTAGCCATAGCTGCACCGAATTAATTAGCTTAGGCGAAGATAAGGCGGCTATAAATGCGCAAATAAATTTGCTGCTGCAACAAATTCAATAAAAAATCAGGCTCAAAGGAGGTTTAATATGATAGAAGCCATCAATTTAAGCAAAAGTTTTAATGATATAAAGGCGGTAGATAATATTAATGCTACTATTAAAAGTAATACTGTTTTTGGCCTAATCGGTACCAATGGTGCCGGTAAATCTACCTTTTTGCGAATGCTAGCCGGCATTATCAAGCCCGATAGCGGCCGCATTACCCTAGATGGCCAGGATATTTTTGAAAATATAGCACTAAAGCAGAGGATATTTTATATATCCGATCAGCAATATTTTTTGGCCAATAGTAATCCGCAGGATATGCATAATTATTATCGGATGATTTATCCGCAATTTGATAGTAATCGTTTTAATACTTTATTGAATAGTTTTGGTTTAGCCGAAAATCGTAAAATCAAAACATTTTCCAAAGGCATGAAAAAGCAATTATCGGTGATTTTGGCATTATGCTCGCATTGTCAATATATTCTTTGCGACGAAACTTTTGATGGCCTCGACCCGGTAATGCGCCAAGCCGTAAAGGCTCTTTTTGCCCATGATATGGCCGAGCGTGGCCTTACCCCGATTATTGCTTCGCATAATCTGCGCGAGCTGGAGGATATTTGCGAGCATATTGGCCTTTTGCATCAAGGCGGCATCTTGCTTTCGCGCGATTTGGATGATATGAAGCAGGGCATTTTTAAGCTGCAATGCGTATTTAATGATGAGCAAGAACATATTTTAGCCGGGATCGAGATTATCAAGCAGGAAAGGCGCGGTAAAGTGCATATTATTACGGCACGTGCCAAACGCGAGCAATTAGAGGCTGCCATTTGCGCCCATAATCCGCTATTTTACGAAATGCTGCCCCTTACTTTAGAAGAAATATTTATTAGCGAAACGGAGGTAGTGGGCTATGATCTTAAAAATCTCGTTTTTTAAATTAATGTTTGCCACCTTAAAGCGGCATACCTGGGCAATAGCACTAAGTGCGGTAATTTGCTTGCTGGCTATTCCGCTACCGGTTTTGATTATGATTCAGGCTAATTTGCCCAGCCGGGTTCCCGATATGCTTAGCCAGTTTTTAGTGATGGCCGATAATAGCTTTATCGCGGTTTTGATTGTGGTGATGGCATCGATAATGTCGATTTCCTTGTTTGCCTATAGTCATTCTCAAAAAAGGCTGGATTTTTATCATGCTCAGCCGATTTCCCGGCGGCGCTTATTCTTTAGCAATTTTTGCGCCGGGATTATGGCGGTGCTGCCGATTTATTTAATCAGCACCTTGTTAGCAGTACTAATTGCCATTAGCTTTGGTTATGGTTTTGTAATCGAGCCGCTAATTTTAATAGCTGCTGTTTTAAAGAATATTATCTTTTTTATCACTTTTTATAGCATTGGTATTATTTGCACCTTAGCCTGCGGCCATACCTTTGTATCTATTTTGCTTTATGCTTACAGCTTAATTGCCTTGCCCCTTTATGCGCAGGCTTTTAGTGCTTATAATCATCTTTTTTATCTCAATTATGCAAATTCGGCAGGCTTTAATGATTTTAGTTTTAAGCTTTCGCCCCTATTCCATTATTTTAGCCAAAGTTTTAGCTTTTTAACGGCGATTATCTATTTGCTGCTGATTGTTGCCTTAATTGGCTTGGCCGCATTTATGTATAGCAAACGCCCCTCCGAGGCGGCCGGCACGGCTATTGCTTTTAAGCAAAGCCGCATTGCTCTTAAATATTTTGTGCTGGCTTTGCCGGCTTTAGGCTTTGGTTTATTATTTTATTATCTGGGTGGCTATCAGTTTTTGTGGATGGTGGCCGGCCTGATAATCGGCAGCCTATTGCTGCATTGGGTTGTGGAGATTATTTATGAATTTGATATCCGTTCTTTTGGCAATGGCCTAAAATCGCTGGCTGTTTATGGCCTGATAATGACGGTTGTGTTGATAGTGGGCTTTTTTGATTTAACCAATTATCAATACCGCTTGCCCGATGAGCAGGATATTGATGCGGTTGGCTTTGATCTTTTGCAGGCCAAAAATGATATCCCGGAATTAGAGGGTAGTTATTATCGTCAAGAGCAAGTTAAATATCAAAGCCCGGAAATTATCGATGCCGTTTATGAGCTGGCGCAAAATGGCCTGGAAATTATGCGCATTTTTGAAGAAGATGGCAATTTAGAGGCCTTTGGCGACCTTAGCTGGGCTAGGGTAACTATGTATTATCCAAATGGCAATAGTTTTGACCGTTATTATCCTTATGTGCAGCAAAGTTATCTTGATAGTGCTTTTTATGCTGTTTATTATAGTGATGAGTTTACCCAAAATCTTAATCCGCTTTTTGATACACAGTATTTGGCTAATGCTAAGCTAGCCTTAATCCAAAGCACCGATCAATTTGTTTTGGATGATAACCGCCATCAACAAATTAGCGAGCAGGCGAGGGTAGAGGAGTTAATTGCCGCCTTGCAAGCCGATTGGCTGGACTTAGGCCTAGAAGGGATGGCCGATTTGCAGCCAATAGGCCTGGTTTACCTGGGCATTGCCGATCAAAATTATTTGCCGATTGCTGATGGCCAGCAAGTTAATATTATTTATATGGACAGGTATTCTGTCGAATATGAGCTGGCTAATGATGAAACTTATGGTTATATGCCGATTATGCAAGTGCCGATTTATAGTCAATTTAGCCGTACCTTGGCCTTATTGAGCGATATCAATTTTGATTCCGACTTAAATCCGCAGCAGGTAAAAGAGCTTAGACTTGAAATATATTCTGCCCAAGCCTTACGTTTTTTATTTGGCGAGGAATATGATTTGGGGCAAGATATTGATTTGCGGCTTGATCAATTGGCCGGCCAGATTATAATTAGGGATCCGCAAATTATAGCTGCTTTATTGGCGGATGCTTATCCGGAGCGACTAACTAATGCGGATCGAATTAATAAGGCAAGTTTGCGTGGCTTGGAATTGCTGGCAACTTATGATTTAGGCGATGATGATGTATATGATGTTGTGTATATATATTTTGAAGATCAAGTGCCCCTAGAGCTGTTAAAGGAACAGATAGAAAATAAATTATAATTTAGGGAACAAATAAGGCAGATAACCACTCTAATTGATGTTAAGGCTAATTAGAGTGGTTATTATTTTGATAACTGTAACCAAACTGTAACCATGAATATGATATGATAATCGCAGGTGATTATCATATCGCTTTATTTAATTCGCCTCAATGCTAATAATATTGGCATGATAAGTAGTATAACAAAGCAAATGGAGGAAATGAACATGTTAAGAGCTATTAGTAAAAATCGTTTTACTACCTTTTGGGCGGTATTATTATGCCTATCCCTAATTTTTCAGCCCCTGGTTCCCGTGGCCAGTGCTATGGAGAACCCCCCGGTTATTAATGACCCCGACGGCAATGGCGGCGGTAATGACCCCGATGGCAATGGCGGCGGTAATGACCCCGACGGCAATGGCGGCGGTAATGACCCCGACGGCAATGGCGGCGGT
>CAYJPF010000064.1:8061-14167 GCA_964372025.1 uncultured Peptococcaceae bacterium
TAATGACCCCGACGGCAATGGCGGCGGTAATGACCCCGACGGCAATGGCGGCGGTGATGACCCCGACGGCAATGGCGGCGGTAATGACCCCGACGGCAATGGCGGCGGTAATGACCCCGACGGCAATGGCGGCGGTGATGACCCCGATGGCAATGGCGGCGGTGATGACTCCGACGGCAATGGCGGCGGTGATGACCCCGACGGCAATGGCGGCGGTGATGATGATGCTAGTGGCGGTGATGATGATGAGCTGCCCGATGCGCCTCGTCCCAGCCCCAGAATCAATACTGTTACTATGACTTTGGATTTTGAAGATGATAGTAAAGATATTGAGGTTGAGGTAGTGCCCGGGGTTAAGTATACGGTTAGTGCTGATGCTAATGTAACTGCGGTGGATACTACAACACTGATTATCCCCCAAAGTGATGGCAATTCTAATGCCTGGCATGTAGATGGTAATTGGTTATCGTCCGGTAAGATTTTTTGGACTAATAGAGTAATCACTATACCCAATTATGATTTTACCTTAGAAACACTGGCCGTTGAAGAAGTTCCCCTTCTAACTACTGCTAATATTAATGCTAGCCAGCCATTATCAACCGGTCAAAATGGCCATTATGTTTTAGAAAAGGGCGAAACCTATCAATTCTCTCCCAGGGATAGAAGTTTGGATGCTTCTTACCCTAGGTCAACAACCGTTTATACAGATCTTATTCAAGGTGCTGAATTTTGGTGGATTAATGGTGGCGATCATGCAATAAGCTTTGCCGGTGAAGAAAGGCTTGAAAGAGTAGATAATGGCAATTTTGAATTCTCTAAAGGCTATCTTGGTAGTTATACCGGTGAAGATTTTATTAAGGGTAAACAACATTATGCCTTTATCACTGCCGATGAAGTTGGTGTGGGGCAATTAACCTTCTCGCATTTTGCGCCTAGTTTTACATGGAATAACAGATTAGAAAATACTACTACTGTTTATGTTATAGAACCTATTACCGATTTGCAGTTTAGTAATAGTCTAAACCAAGTTCAATATGATAAAACTATTGTTTTAGAAGATTATTTAACTTTTAGCCCCCAAGATACCAGTGAGACAGCTATTAAATGGGAAATATTAAGCAACACTGACCCCCAAGTTACTATTGATGCTAATGGCAATTTATATACCGGTTCTAATGCCGGTACTATCACTGTTAGGGCTACAGCAACCGGCTATGCCAAGGATGCTGCCGGTGATTTAAAAGCAGGATCTATTATTCGTGAAATTACTATTAATGCCACACGTGATCCTGATATCTATAATGTTACTTTTAACCCAATGGGCGGCAGCTTTATTGATGCCAATCAGGAGGTTCTCCAAACCAATAATCAGGGATACCTAACTACTTTGCCCCAACTTGCAGATCGTGCCGGTATGGTATTTAGCGGCTGGTATCTCGATCCGGGACTAAATGTTCGTTTTAGCACCGATACCTTAATAGCCAATGATTCAACCGTCTATGCCGGCTGGGCACAAGGCAATTACTCTAAAGTTGAATTTGATGCCAACCCACCTGTCGGTGGCTCGGCAACAACAGCTCCGCAATTTAGAACTATTGCCAATGGCACTGCTTTTGGTACTTTACCAATCGATATCCCTACCGCTAAAGATATTAATGGCAAGGCTTTAGTTTTTGCCGGTTGGTACCCGAATGCTGATGGTAGTGGTGATGCTTTGATGTCTGCTACTATTATTAATGCAAGCACTACCTATTATGCTAAATGGGAAGCGCCTCGTTCTACTAATGGTGATATTGGTTGGTCGGTAATTGAAGAAGTTCTTAATTTAGGCTCGCCTGATACTGCTAAAAACCCGGCTAACCCCAATAGTGGTATTACCGAAACCTGGACAGAAGAAGGTGTAACTGACGAAGATGCCGGCAATCGTGATTTACGTTACTTTGAAGTAGAGATTGAAGGCCAACCTTTAGCAGTTGGCTCGGATATTATTATTGTTTTAGATAAATCTACATCGATGGAAAATGGTACTCGTTGGGAAGATGCCGTAGATGCTGTAGACGTATTAGCTAAGCAGCTATTTGGTGAAAATAATCAAGGTGAAGATAATTATAATCGAGTAGCTTTAGTTCAGTTTTCCGGCAATACCCGTAGTAGCTTTAATTTCCAAAATAGTTGGGACGGCTTTAATATAAACTTTAAACGAACACAACCTAACTATAATGCGCAAGTTAATGCGCCGGCCGATGACGATGACCGTGCCGCCGGTGATGGCACTAACTATACCACCGCTTTGCGTCAGGCTTTAGAAATTATCGGTTCTCGTTCGCAAGCCGATAGCGCTCGCCCTGTACATTTAATCTTTGTTTCTGACGGTACACCGGAGGCTGCCTATAATGCTGAAGGCGAGCTAATTACCTTATTAGATGGCTCGCAAATAACTGTAAATAGCAGTGTTGTGCTCAATCATCCTAACTCCCGCACCGACCAAAATGTTGTAGAAGCCCTGGGCTTAACCGGCGAAAAAGAAGCTGCTACTTTAAATGCTATGGGTGTTAATAGCTATGCGGTTGGTATCGAGCTTGCCCCCAGTAAGTATTTAACTGCCATTGCTAATGGCCAGCAAGGCAATGTTTTTACCGATGTAAATAGCCAAGATCTTACCGACATCCTAACCAAAATCGGCGATTCGGTTATCGCTTATAATCAACAAGCTCATATTAGCTATGATATCGCAGCGGCTTTCCCCAATCATACTATTATTGATGCTAGCGGCGATAATGCCGAAAAACCGGCCTGGGAAAATGGCGTTAAGCTTGCTAATCGCCCGGCTAATACCGATTTTAGTAATGCCGATGCCGGCTATCAAATTAATGGCAGCACCATTACTTTTGATGTAAATTCCATACCCAAAGAGGGCTTAACCTTAGGCTTTTATGCGGAATATACCCCCGAAGATCCGCCCGTTCCGCCCGTTCCGCCTACCCCGCCCACTCCGCCCGTAAAGCCGCCCACACCGCCTGTTACTCCCCCTGATGAGCCTCCGGCCATCATCGAAGAGCCGCCTACCCCCTTGGCCGGTGGCGTGGATATCCAGGAAGTAGATACCCCCTTGGGCGATACCCCGGACATCATTATCACCGAAGAAACTCCGCTTGGCCAATTGCCGCAAACAGGGGCTATCGGTATTAGTGCCGGCAATCTACTATTAGCCGCACTTAGCGCTTTAGCCATCTTTGGTCTTAGCTTTAAAAAACGTAAATAATCATTATAGAAGCTGCCTGCAAATTGTTTGTGGGTAGCTTCTTTTTTTACAGATTAAGTTCTGTACTTTTTGGGGAAAAAAAGTACCAAAAAAACTTTTGAGGTGTTTTTATTGCCTTCTGCTTTAAATCATGTTATAATTGTTAAATCTTAATTTAAAAAGGGGGGCTGGTTTTGCCTGCTGCCAATAAGGGTATCGAAAAGTTCTTTTGGCTTTACCTATTCATTAATCCGCTGCTGGATATTTATGGCGGCGCTTATCTTTATATCGGCTCGGAAATATCCGGGGTGGAATTAAGTGGGTTGATTACCCCAATTCTTATCCTTAGAATGGTAATCTTGCTATTCTTTGCCGCTTATGTTTTGATGATGAAAGATAAATTATCAATCATCACCGTTAGCGCTATTGCTGCTGCCTGGCTTTTAACCGTGGCCGGGGAATTTATGTTTGCCGAAAGCTTTGCTCTTTTTACCGAAATGCAAACTATCGCCAAATATGTTTATAATATTGCCGTTATCTTAGTGTATTGGCGGCTATGCCTGCAAAGCAGCTGGACAAAAGAACAGCTTGTTAGCTGGTTTAGATGGTTGCTTAGCTTGCTGGCTTTAGTTTTATCTTTGGCTATTCATATCCCCTTTATCCTTAAAGTAGGCTTTGCTACTTACGGCGACCGCTTTGGCTATTTTGGGGCGCGTGGCTTTTTCTATTCCGGCAATGATATTACCGCTGTTTTAATGATGTTGGCACCCATTGCCATTGCTGCTTATTTTGAGCTTAGTCCGCAAGCCGTGCGTAAGCAAAAATTATTTTATTTAGCTGCAGCGGCCTCGGCTTTATGTGCGCTTTTGGCTATCGGTACCAAAACCGCTTTTATTGCAGTAGGTGCTACTTTGGCCGCCTTTTTAATCTATGCTATTGTTTATAAGCGTAAAGGACAATCTATGTTTTTGCGTTTATTTAGGGATATTTGTTTAGGTACTTTTGCTATCTTTATGTTTTTAAGCTTATTTGGCCTACTAACCAGCGTATCGGAAGTTGTGGAGCGGGTAATGATGATTGCCGAGGAAGGCGATGCGCAAGTATTTTTATTAAGCGGCCGAGGGGCAAAATTCCAGGCTGCTCTTGATTTGTTTTTGCAAGGCGGCCCTTATGCCTGGTTATTTGGGATTGGCCGTGGCACGCAGCGTTTTATTATCGAGATGGATATTTTTGAAGTACTATTTTACTATGGCTTAACCGGCGCTTTAACTATGCTTTGGATATATGTATATTTAGGGGTGCGTTTGGTTAAAAACTTTATCAAAAAGCCGGATATTTTTGGTTTAGGCTGCTTTATGGCGGTGGGATTAACGGCCGGATATTTGATTATAGCCGGGCATGTACTTTTTTCGGTAACATCGGGTTTCTTTTTCGCCTTTATGCTTTTGATTAGCGAGCTATATTATGCTGATAGCAAGGAAGATATGCAAATATTTCCGCGCTTAAAAGGCCGATTATTAAAAAACAAATAGAGTAAACGGAGGATTATATGTTAACTTTAGCAAAAGCGCAAGAGATAGTTAAGCGGCATATTAGCCAACCGCATTTAATCAATCATTCTTTGGCGGTAAGTGCGGCAATGGGGGCTATGGCCGAATTTTTTGATGCTGATATTGAGCATTGGCAGGCGATTGGTTATATTCATGATATTGATTTTGAGAAATTTCCGGAAAGTCATTTAGATCATGTGGATGAATTGTTGGCCGGTGAGGATATTAGTGCTGAGGAGTTGCGGGCTATTAAAGCGCATGGTTATGGTTTACGCAATGATGTGGAGCCGATAACTGATATGGAGAAGAGTTTATATACGGTAGATGAGTTAACAGGGATAATAGGGGCAACGGCTTTGATGCGTCCGACGGGGATTACGGATTTAACGGTAAAGAGTGTGATGAAGAAGTTTAAGGATAAGCAATTTGCGGCTAAATGCGATCGTGATTTAATCAGAGGCGGTTGTGAGCGTTTGGGCATGGAGTTATCGCAAGTGATAGAGCTATGTATTAAGGGTATGCAAACTCAAACGGAAGCCTTAGGCTTAGGTATAAAAAGTTAAAGGTTTCTTTGGTTCTTTCTTTCCTCAAAAGAAAGAACGATCTTTTAATCTTTTTATCTTTCAAGAACAATAAGCGCGATATATGAGGAATATAATTTAGCTATTTGGTGAAAAGCTGAGGGGAAGCAAAAAAGCTTGAAAGATAAAGCTGTAATTCCTATTTGCGGAGCAAAAAGGAATAAAGTGCATTACGATAATCAAGCTATTAAGCAAACCTTATGCTTAAGAAGGTAAATAAATAAGGCTGTCGCAAATATTTTTCTTATTGCGGCAGCTTTTTTATTTGGGGGGTGGTGGTGCTTTTTGGGGCGTGCTTGTATAATTTTAAGTTGGATTGTTTGGATTTTGATTACTGGCTTGCGAGGGTTTGCTTTTTATGCTGTTGGTTTTTGTTAGCTGGGTTGTGGGTTGCTTATATTTTTCGGCGGATATTTATTTTGGGTTGTGCTTCGTGGGTTGAAAGGTTTTCTTGCCCTCGCCTACGTTTGCTAGTTTATTTTCTTTGGTCGCAGAGGGGGACGTTACTTTTTGGTCGCAAAAAGTAACCAAAAACGACCGCTAATTGCGAAGCGCGGGGCACGCCTGTAATGTGGACTCGTCTGAGCTAGCGCCAAAATCTTTGATTTTGAGTGCTAGCTACGTGCAGTAGCTGCGGCTTTGCGAAGCAAAGGCCAGCTAATGCCTGCGCTAAGGCCGTATAACTCGGAGCTAGCCACTAGGGATGCGAATTCATACGTTTTTAAGATAATGCC
>CAYJPF010000065.1:0-14164 GCA_964372025.1 uncultured Peptococcaceae bacterium
GTATTTCCCAGACGGGCAAAAACCGCCCACCTGGAAAATACAAAATACCGCTCCAACTACATTTGCTAGTTTAATACGTTTTTCTATTCGCTAGTTGCTTTTGATATCTTGACTTGTCTTCGCTCGCTGCTCTTTTAGGGTACTCCAACTACATTTGCTAGTTTAATAAGTTTTTCTATTCGCTAGCTGCTTTTGATATCTTGACTTATCTTCGCTTGCTACCCTTTTAGGGCATTTAATTTTGGTTCATGTCCTTTTACTTCGGCTTAAAAAACAAAAAAATGCTATCGCAAATATCTTTATTATTGCGATAGCATCTTTTTAGCTATTTAGCCATTAATCTGTTTATTTATCTGCATCTTCTAAAGTTTTTAACATCAAGGCTCTTACCTTTAGGGGTAAGCCGAATAAGTTGATAAAACCTTGGGCATCAAATTGATTATAAACTTCATCTTCTTCAAATGTTGCCAAGTCAGCACTGTATAAAGAATAGGGGCTCTTCATGCCGGCAATAGTGCAGCTACCCTTGTATAACTTCATCTTAACTGTGCCGGTAACACTCTCGGCCAATTTGTCAACAAAGGCGGCCAATGCCTCGCGCAATGGGTGGAACCATACCCCATCATATACCAGCTCGGCATAACGTAAAGAAATTTCTTGCTTATAATGAGCAGTAGAACGGTCTAAGCATAAGCTCTCTAGGCTGGCCAAAGCATTAAATAAAATTGTGCCGCCGGGGGTTTCGTATACGCCATGCGATTTTAAACCAACTAAACGGTTCTCCACCATATCCACAATGCCAACCCCATGCTTAGCACCCTTTTCGTTTAAGTAAGCCACCAACTTAGCCGGACTAAGCTCTTGACCATCTACCTTAACCGGTATGCCTTGCTTAAACTCAATTTCCACAATTTCGGATTGATCGGGAGCATTCTCGGGAGTATTGCAAATCTGCAACATCTGAGGATTATATTCATGCCACGGATCTTCTAAATCGCCGGCCTCATGGCTTAAATGCCAAAGGTTACGGTCGCGGCTATAGGGGCTTTCCTTAGTTTGGGTAATCGGGATATTATGCTTAGCAGCATACTCCATAGCCTGCGTGCGCGAACGAATTTCCCACTCGCGCCAAGGAGCAATAATTTTTAGCTCGGGCGCCAAAGCCTTAACAGTTAACTCAAAACGCACCTGATCATTACCCTTGCCGGTGCAACCATGACAAATGGCATCGCAACCCTCTTGTAAAGCAATATCAACCAAATACTTGGCAATCAAAGGACGACCAATCGAAGTGCCCAATAAATACTTGTTTTCATAAATAGCACCGGCTTTTAAAGTAGGGAATACATAATCCTTAACAAATTCCTCGGTTAAATCGCCAATATATACCTTCTCGGCTCCGGATGCCAACGCCTTTTCGCGCACAACATCAACTTCCTTGCCTTGACCAACATCACCGCAAACAGCAACAACTTCGCAATCATAATGCTCTTTAAGCCAAGGGATAATTACCGAAGTATCCAATCCGCCGCTATAAGCCAGCGCAACTCTTTTTATCATAATAATAGCCTCCTAAAAAAGTTAAATTAAACTATAAATTTACTATAGATAAATAATACACCATTATGAATAAAAATGCAAGCATTTTTTTAAAAATCTTTAAAAAAACTTTGAATAGCAAGCTAATTGTGGTGTTTTTGCAAAAAGCTAATATCGTAATTATACATTTATTCATTGATAAATGCATAAAACAAATATTTGCTAATTAAATGAATAAGTGATATAATAATCGCATGGCGATTATTATATATTCTATTTAATCGCCGGAAATTCTCGGCCAAAGAGCGGCCAAGAATTTTTTATGGCACAATTATATCATAAATATGCAGCAAAGTTAGCTTAATTATTAAGTTATTGGCATATTTATGATATAATAATCGCAGGGCGATTATTATATTGCTTTATTAAATTCGCCGGAAATTCTCGGCCAAAGAACGGCCAAGAATTTTTTATGGCACAATTATATCATAAATATGCAGTTAGGTTAGTGGGCTAGTTAGTTTTGCGGCATATTTATGATATAATAATCGCAGGGCGATTATTATCAGACTGTCAAAAAAAGCCAAAATTTCATTCCCCGTGGGGGGATGGAAAGGGGGGCTTGCCCCCCTTGCGTTGTTGAATTGCAGCGTAAGCTGCCAATATTCTTTCCCGGTTCTGGAAAGAATATTGTTCAGGCTGGCAAAAAACGCAGTTTTTTGACGGCCTGATTGGGGCAAAGCCCCAAGGTTTTAAAAAGTAAACCTCAAGGAGGAAAAGATGACAAAAATAAGATTACGTTTTGCGCCCAGCCCAACCGGGCCTTTGCATATAGGCGGAGCCAGATCGGCTTTATTCAATTATTTGCTGGTGGAAAAATTAGGTGGCGAATTTATATTAAGAATCGAAAATACCGATTTAGACCGTTCCACGCCCGAATCGGAGGAAAATATCAAAGATAGCCTACGCTGGCTGGGCATTACCTGGAATGAAGGCGTAGATGTAGGCGGTGCTAAAGGCCCGTATCGGCAAATGGAAAGGTTGGCTATCTATCAGGAGGCGGCAGCCAAACTGATGGCTAAAGGCCAGGCCTATCCCTGTTATTGTTCCGAGGAAGAGCTGGCCGCAACCCGTGCCCAGCAGCAAGAGGCCGGCCAAACCCCCCATTATAATGGCCGTTGCCGCAATTTAAGCGCCGAGCAAATTGCCGAATTTGAAGCTAAAGGGATTAAACCCACCATGCGCTTTGCCGTGCCTAATAATCAGGATTTAATTATCGATGATTTGGTGCGTGGCCAAGTAATTTTTAATAGCGACCAAATCGGCGGCGATTTTGTGATTATGAAATCCGATAATATCCCCACCTATAATTTTGCGGCGGTGGTGGATGACTATTTAATGGAAATAAGCCATGTAATCAGAGCCGAGGAGCATTTATCGAATACACCACGTCAGCTGCTATTATATGATGCCTTTGATTATGCACGCCCCACTTTTGCCCATGTATCATTAATTTTGGGGCCCGATCATAGCAAGATGAGCAAGCGTCATGGCTCGGTATCGGTGGTAAATTATCGCGACCAGGGCTTTTTGCCGGCAGCTATCAATAATTTCCTGGTGCTTTTGGGCTGGAGCCCCAAGGGCGAAACCGAGATTTTGTCGATGGACGAAATGATAGCCCAGTTTTCCTTAGAGCATGTATCTAAAAGCCCGGCCGTTTTTGATATCAATAAGCTGCGCTGGATTAATAGCCAATACCTGCGGGCCCTGCCGCTTGAGGAAATTGCCGCCGGCCTTAGCCCCTTTGTGGATTTAAGCTATAATCAAGAGCAAAAATTATTGCTGGCCGAAACAATGATTAATCATCTGGAAACTTTTGCCGATATCAAGCAATTTTTGCCCTTAATCGAAGGCGATGCCGATTTGCCCGGCCAAGGCGAGGCCGCCGACCTTTTAAAGCAAGAGCATGTCCCCCAATTGATAGAGGTGTTTAGCAGGCAATGTGCCGAATTGGAGCAATTTGATGCCGCCAATATTAAAGCGGTGATTAAGGCTACCGGCAAGGAAATTAATGCCAAAGGGGCAGCACTATTTATGTGCTTGCGGATTGCAATTACCGGCCAAATGCATGGCCCGGATATTGATAAATTAGCCGCCTTGATGGGCAAAGAATTATTATTAAAACGCCTGGATAAGGCGCTTAAATCCCTAAAATAGGAGGTTGTATGATTAAGCTTTATAATACCCAAACCAAGCAAAAAGAAGAATTTAAGCCCCAGCTAGAGGGCAAGGTGAATATTTATTGCTGTGGGCCTACCACCTATAATTATATTCATCTGGGTAATGCACGCCCTTTGGTGGTTTTTGATACCATTCGCCGCTATTTTTTATGGAGCAATTATCAGGTAAATTATGTGCAAAATTTTACCGATATTGATGATAAAATCATCAATCGCGCCAAAGAGGAAAATAGCAATGCCCAAGCTATTGCCCAAAAATATATTGCCGCCTATTTTGAGGATGCCGCCGCTTTAAGCGTGCTTAAAGCCGATATTCATCCCTTGGTAACCGAGCATATCCCCGATATTATCGAGCTTATCGAGCTGATTATTGCCAAAGGCCATGCTTATGCATCCGGCCAAGATGTGTATTTTGATGTGCGTTCGCTGCCCGAATACGGTAGCTTATCCGGCCGCGATATCGAGGATTTGCAAAGTGGCGCTAGGGTAATGCCCGGCGAAACCAAGCGCGATCCTTTGGATTTTGCGCTTTGGAAGGGCGCTAAAGAGGGCGAGCCCTTTTGGGATAGCCCTTGGGGCAAAGGGCGTCCGGGCTGGCATATCGAATGTTCGGCAATGAGCGCCAAATATTTGGGCGAGGAATTTGATATTCATGGTGGCGGCGCCGATTTAATCTTCCCCCATCATGAGAACGAGCTGGCGCAAAGCCGTGCCGCTTATGATAAACCTTTTGCCCATTATTGGCTGCATAATGGCTTTATCACCGTAAATCAGGAAAAAATGAGCAAAAGTTTGGGTAATTTTTTCCTGTTAAGGGATATTTTGGCCAAATATGCCGGCGAAATTGTCCGCTTTTACTTATTAAGCACCCATTATCGCAGCCCAATCGATTTTGCCGACGATAAACTGGATATGGCCGCCAAAAGCCTAAAGCGAATTAGAAATAGCCAGCAATTATTGCAGGCTGCCATCGCTAATGGGCAGCCGGGGGCAGGGCAAATTTTGGATACAGTAGCCAAAGCCAAAGCCGATTTATGTGCAGCAATGGATGATGATTTTAATACAGCTTTGGCGATATCGGTTGTATTTAGTTTTTGCCATGACTTAAACAGTTATTTAAATAGCGGCAAACAGCTATTTAGCGAAGATTTAGCAGCTGCCCAAGCATTTTTTGCCGATTTTGACTATATTATGGGCTTAGAGGCGAGCAAAAAAGAGCAAGATAGTGGCTTGGAAGAAGAATTATTGCAATTAATTTTAAATATCAGGGAAAATGTGCGTGCTAAAAAGGATTGGCCCACGGCCGATTTAATCCGTGATGGCCTTAAAGATTTGGGCATTGCGGTAGAGGATACGCCGCAGGGGGCAAGATGGAAACGGCTATAGTTTTGGATAAAATAATTGCGGAAAGCCTAAGCTTAAATGAGCAAGATCTTAAGCAAATCCCACCTTTAACCTTGGCTTATATTGGCGATGCCGTTTATGAATTGGCGGTGCGCTGCCATGTATTAAAAGAAGGGGCAATTAAGCCCGGCCAATTGCATGCCAAAAGCATAGAATTGGTTTGCGCCCAAAAGCAATCGGCTATATTTGGCCAATTGGAAAGCAGCTTAAGCGAAGACGAGCTAGCCATCTTTAAAAGAGCACGTAATGCCAAAGGCAGCCATATCCCCAGCCATGCCAAAGTGGGCGAATACCGCCGAGCCAGTGGCTTTGAAGCTTTAATCGGCTATCTATATTTAAAGCAAGAGCATCAAAGATTGGCCGAGATATTTGAGCTGATTTTGGCCTAAAAAGGCGAAGAGGCCTTTAAACAGGCCTGATAGCCTTCCCACTACAATAAAATAATCCTAAAAATCGATCAAAAAATCTTAAAAAGCAATAAAAGGAGAATAATAAAATGGCCTATCAAAACAGTGCAGAATTTGCCCTAGCCATGCGCCAAAACATTATCAAAATGCTGGCCGAGGCAGGTAGCGGTCATCCCGGTGGCTCTTTATCGGCTGCCGATATTATCGCCCAATTGTATCACGAAACTTTAAATATCGATCCTAATAATCCCCAAATGGCCGACCGCGATCGCTTTGTGCTATCAAAAGGCCACTGTGCGCCGGCATTATATGCTGCCTTGGCTCAAAAAGGCTTTTTCCCCATCGACGAATTACCGGATTTACGCAAATTGGGCAGCCGCTTGCAAGGGCATCCCGATATGCGCAAGGTGCCGGGCGTGGATATGTCTACCGGCTCCTTGGGGCAAGGTTTATCGGCGGCCTGCGGCATGGCCATGGCTGCCAAATTGGACAAAAAAGCCTATAAAGTTTATGCGGTTATGGGCGATGGCGAAATGCAAGAAGGCCAGGTATGGGAGGCTGCCATGTTTGCCGCCCACTATAAATTGGGCAATTTGATCGTCTTTTTGGATAATAATCATCTGCAAATTGATGGCGATATCAGCAAGGTTTTATCGCCCGAGCCCTTAGATCAAAAGTGGCAGGCTTTTGGCTGGCAGGTAATCGCTATTGATGGCCATGATTTGGCGGCGATTAAGGCGGCGATTAGCCAGGCTCAACAAAACCAAGAGCAGCCCACGATGATTATTGCGGAAACAGTAAAGGGTAAAGGCGTAAGCTTTATGGAAAATCAGGCCGGCTGGCATGGCAATGCCCCCAATGCCGAGCAAGCTGCCCAAGCCTTAGCCGAATTGGAGGTTTAAATATGAAAAATATAGCAACCCGTGATGCCTATGGCCAGGCCTTAGTGGCCTTAGGCGCCGAAAACGAAAATATAGTAGTATTAGATGCCGATTTATCCAAATCGACCAAAACCGCCGATTTTGCGGCTGCTTATCCCGAGCGCTTTATTAATTGCGGTATTGCCGAGCAAAATATGGCCACTATTGCCGCCGGAATGGCGGCCAGTGGCAAAATTCCCTTTGTTAGCAGCTTTGCTGTTTTTGCCAGCGGCCGTGCTTTTGAGCAAATTCGCAATAGCATTGCTTATCCCTCTTTAAATGTAAAAATCGCAGCTACCCATGCCGGTATTAGTGTGGGCGAGGATGGCGGCAGCCATCAAGCCATCGAAGATATCGCCATCATGCGCGCCTTACCTAATATGACAATTATCAGCCCGGCCGATGGCATTGAGGCTGCGCAAGCCGTGCATGCTGCCGCTAAGCTGGACGGGCCGGTATATATCCGTTTGGGTCGTTTGGCGATTCCGCAAATTCACAATGAGGATTATCAGTTTAAGCTGGGCAAAGGCCATTTAGAGAATGCCGGCCGTGATATAGTAATTTTTGCAACCGGGATGATGGTAGGTTATGCCTTGGAGGCTGCTAATTTGCTGGCCGAGGAGGGGATATCGGCGGCGGTGGCCAATATTCATACCATTAAGCCTTTAGATAGCGAGTTTATTATTGAGCAGGCCAAAGCATGTGGTGCTGCGATAACGGTGGAGGAGCATAATATTATTGGCGGCCTAGGCTCGGCAGTTGCGGAAACCCTGATGGAAGCCGGCATAAATGTACCCTTTAAGCGGGTAGGGGTAAATGATTGCTTTGGTCAAAGTGGCAGCCCGGCAGCCCTGATGCGTCAGTATCAGCTAATGCCGGTACCGATTGCCACCCAAGCTAAAGCGGTACTTGCCAAAAAAGCTTAACTAATCGCAAATACAATAATCTAAAAATATTCTAAAAGTTTTTGCTTTCTTCAAAAAGCAAATGGCTGTCGTAAATAGTTAGATTTGCGGCAGCCTATTTTTGCCTAAATGCTGATTTTGCTGCTTCAATCAAAAATAAAAAGGCCAATTATTTTAGTCTATTTTGGCTAAAAGGCAGGTATTTTTGGCCTAAATATAGAATGAATTTCATAAACCCTAAAAATAGTTTATAATAGGAGGAAAGTTATGAGAATTGCAATAAATGGTTTTGGTAGAATTGGACGTTTAGTATTTAGAGCAGCCTTTGCTCATCCCAAAATGGAGATTGTGGCCATCAATGATTTAACCAGCCCGGCCACCAATGCCCATTTGTTAAAATATGATTCCACTCATGGCCAATACCCTCATCAAGTGGAAAGTGGCGAGGACTTTTTAGCCGTAGATGGCCAAAAAATCCAAGTTTTTGCCGAAAAAGATCCGGCCGCCCTACCCTGGAAAGCCCTTAATATCGACTTAGTTATCGAGGCCACCGGCCACTTCAATGATGCCCTAAAAGCCAAAGCGCATATTGATGCCGGCGCTAAAAAAGTTATCCTTACTGCCCCCGGCAAAAATGAGGATATCACCATAGTAATGGGCGTTAATGAGGATAAATACTTGGCAGATAGCCATCATATTATCTCCAATGCATCTTGCACAACCAATTGCTTAGCCCCTGCTGCTAAGGTGCTTAATGAGCAATTTGGCATTGTAAAAGGCTTGATGACCACCGTTCATGCCTTTACCAATGATCAGCGGATTTTAGATCAAGCGCATAAAGATTTACGCCGCGCCCGCACCGCTGCCGCCTCGATTATACCTACCACAACCGGCGCCGCCAAGGCTGTTTCTTTAGTATTGCCCGAGCTTAAAGGCAAGCTAAACGGCTTTGCTATGCGTGTTCCTACCCAAAATGTTTCGGTGGTGGATTTAACCGTAGAATTAGCCAAACCGGCCAGCGCCGAGCAAATTAATCAAGCCTTAGCCGCTGCCGCCGCCGGCAAATTGCAGGGCATTTTGCAGTTTTGCGAATTGCCTTTAGTTTCCAGCGATTTTTGTGGCAATAATCATTCGTCGATTGTAGATGCTATGTCGACCATGGTTATTGGCGATAATATGGCCAAGCTGGTGCTTTGGTATGATAATGAATGGGGCTACAGTAATCGTGTTATCGATTTGGCCGCCTATATCGGCCAGCAATTATAAGCAAAATTTAGCTAATATTTAAGGGGAGAATTATGGCATTACAGAAAAAAACTGTCCGAGATATGGACTTTAACGGGCGCAAAGTTATCATGCGTGTCGACTATAATGTTAGTTATAATGAACAGGGCGAAATTCGGGATGATACCCGCATTCGCGCCACTTTACCTACCATAAAGTTTTTGCTAAAGCAGGGTGCGGCCATTATTTTGATATCGCATTTGGGGCGGCCGAAGGGCAATGCCGGTAGCGATAAAAGCTTAAAGGCTGTAGCTTGGACTTTGGCGCGCTTTTTGGGTTGCCCGGTGCAGTTTGCCGATGATTGTATTGGCCTGGATGTTAAGGGGCAAGCCAAAAATTTGCAAGCAGGCGAAGTTTTGCTTTTGGAAAACTTGCGCTTTCATGCCGAGGAGGAAGCCAATAATGAGCAATTTGCTCAAGAGCTGGCCTCTTTGGCTGATATCTATGTAAATGATGCCTTTGGCATGGCCCATCGTGCCCATGCCTCCACCGAAGGAATTTGCCATCATTTGCCATCGGTAGCAGGTCTTTTGCTCGAGAAGGAGCTTAATAGCCTAGGCAAAGCCCTGGATAATCCGCCGCAACCTTTTGTGGCAATTGTGGGCGGCGCTAAGGTTACCGACAAAATCGCCATTATCGAAAATTTACTTAATAAAGTAGATTATCTTTTAATCGGCGGCGGGATGGCCAATACTTTTTTGGCAGCTCAAGGCTATAATATGCAAAAATCCTTGATTGAAGAAGATCGGGTTGGCTGGGCTAAGCTGCTGCTGGAAACCGAATTGGGCAAGCGGATAATTTTGCCGGTAGATATCGTAGCTGCGGCCGAATTTAGCGCCGAGGCTGCTTATCAAACAGTGGAATTGGCAGCTATCCCCAGCGATTGGCAAGCTTTAGATATTGGCCCTGCCACAGCGGCCAAGTTTAATCAAATTATTGCCCAGGCGGCCACCATTATTTGGAATGGCCCCTTAGGCGTTTTCGAATTCGATAATTTTGCGCAAGGAACTTTTGCGGTGGCCAAAGCCGTGGCCGATAGCAAGGGTTATAGCATAGTAGGCGGCGGCGATAGCATTGGTGCAATCAATAAAGCCGGCTTAAGCACGCAAATCGATCATATCTCTACCGGTGGTGGCGCTATGCTAAGATTTTTAGAGGGTAAACCCCTGCCGGCAGTAGAAATGCTTGCTCAAAAAAATTAAAACTACTAAGGGAGGCCGAATATGCGACCTAAATTTATGGCTGCTAACTGGAAAATGTATAAAACCGCAGCCGAGGCTGCCGATTTTGTGGCGGAATTTTTGCCTAAGCTAAATAATGGCGATGGGGAAATTATTATTTGTCCACCGGCAACCTTGCTTGGCCAAATGGCGCTAGATTTAAAAAATAGCGCTGTTAAGCTGGGTATTCAAAATATTCACTGGCAGGCTCAAGGTGCCTATACCGGCGAAATAAGTGCCGATATGGCCAAAGCTGCCGGGGCAAAATATTGCCTTTGCGGCCATTCCGAGCGGCGCCATATTTTTGGCGAAAGTTCGGAAATGGTGGCACGCAAGGCGCAGGCCGCCTATCAAATCGGGTTAATCCCGATTATTTGTGTTGGCGAAACCCTGCAAGAGCGGGAAAACGGCGATACTCTTACCGTGCTTAAGGAGGACTTATTGGCCTCTTTATCGGCGCTTGATCCTAATCAAAAAATAATCATTGCTTATGAGCCGGTTTGGGCGATTGGCACCGGCCAAGTGGCCACCGCCGAGGATGCCGAGCAAGCCGCCGCTCATATCCGTGCCGTTTTAGCCGAGGCTTGGGGGCATTATGCCGAGCAAATTGCTATTTTATACGGGGGCAGCGTAAAGGTAGATAATATCGAGTCTTTGCTGGCTTGCGCCAATATTGATGGCGCCTTGGTTGGCGGGGCTTCTTTAAGCGCAGCTAGCTTTGCTGATTTAGCCAATACTATCTAAGGATTTGATAAGGAGTACAGCATGAAACATGCCGGAAAACCATTATTATTGATGATTTTGGATGGTTGGGGTATGCCCGAGCATGGCGAGGCCGATGCCTTTGATTGTGCCAAAATCCCGGTTTATGATCGATTATGGGCTAATTTTCCCCATACGATTTTGGGAGCAGCCGGCGAATATGTGGGCTTGCCCAAGAGCCAAATGGGCGATAGTGAAGTAGGGCACATGAATATTGGGGCAGGTAGAGTTATCTATCAGGATTATACCCATATCAATAAGCAAATCGAAGATGGCGATTTTTTTGAGCAGCCCACCTTATTAAAAGCCTGTCAAAATTGCCTGCAAAATAATAGTGCCCTGCATTTAATCGGCCTGGTTTCCGATGGCGGCATTCATAGCCATATCAACCACTTAATGGCTTTGATTGAGCTGGCGCATCGTCAAAAAATATCTAAGGTTTTTGTACACTTTTTTAGCGATGGCCGCGATACCGGTAACGCGGTAGCTTTAGAATATGTGCGTCCGCTTGAGGCTTTAATGGCCAAATTAAATACCGGCCAAATTGCCAGTGTTATTGGCCGTTTTTATGCCATGGATAGGGATAAGCGCTGGAGCCGTGTGCAAAAGGCTTATCGGGCTATGGTTTATGGGGATGGTATTAAGGTAGCCAATGCTACCGAGGCTATTACCTCGTCTTATGCCGAAAAAATCAGCGATGAATTTATTAAGCCGCATGTAATTGTAGATCAAAATCAAGAGCCTATTGGCCTAATTAAGGAAAATGACAGCCTAATTTTCTTTAATTTTAGATCCGATCGGGCTCGCGAATTAAGCCATGCTTTTGCCGATAAACGTTTTGAGTTTTTTGATCGTGGCGAAGGCTGGCCACGTACATTTTTTGTAACATTAACCGGATATGATGATACATTGCAAAATGTGCATATTGCTTATCCGCCTCATCCGCCGGTTAATACTTTGGGCAGGGTATTATCGCGCAATGGTTTGCGTCAATTGCGGATTGCCGAAACCGAAAAATATGCCCATGTTACCTTCTTTTTTAATGGTGGCATCGAGCAGATGGAGGTTGGCGAGGATCGGGTTATGATTCCTTCGCCCAATGTAAAAACCTATGATTTAACCCCGCAAATGAGCGCCGATGCCGTTACCAGAGCGGTTATCGATCGTATCGAAAGCGGCATTTATGATGTGATAATTCTAAATTATGCTAATCCCGATATGATTGGTCATACCGGCAATGTGGAGGCTACGGTAGAATGTTTAAATTATATCGATAGCTGTATTGCCCGTATTTACCAGGCCATTCAGGAGGTTGGCGGCACTTTATTGGTTACTGCCGATCATGGCAATGTGGAGCGCATGATGTTAAATGGCGAGCCGATGACCTCGCATACCACCAATATGGTGCCCTTTATTATAGTAGATGATGAGTTGCGCCATTTGCAGTTGCGCGAAGGTTGCCTGGAGGATATTGCTCCAACCATACTCCATCTATTGGGCATAGCATTACCCCCGGAGATGACCGGGCGCAGCTTAATCGAAGCTGGCTTGCAGCAATTTGATCAATTGTCATTGTTTTAAATTATCCAGATAAAAATACAAAAAAAAGACGATGGAGGTTTCATTAAATGTGCATTATCAGTGACATTCATGGCCGCGAGATTTTGGATTCGCGGGGTAATCCCACTTTGGAAGTTGATGTTTGCTTAGAAAGCGGGGTTATTGGCCGAGCAGCGGTGCCTTCCGGGGCATCTACCGGCATGCATGAGGCGGTAGAGCTGCGCGATGGTGGCAGCGAATATTTGGGCAAAGGGGTAAGGCAGGCCGTAACCAATATTAACACGATAATTGCCCCGGCTTTATGCGGCCAAGTGGTATTTGAGCAGCTAGCCCTAGATAGCCAAATGATTAAGCTAGATGGAACAGCCAATAAAGGCAGCTTGGGCGCTAATGCGATTTTGGGTGTATCCTTAGCGCTTGCCAAAGCGGCTGCGGCCGAATTATCTTTGCCGCTATACCGTTATATTGGCGGGGTAAATGCCCATATTTTGCCCAGCCCAATGATGAATATTTTAAATGGTGGCAGCCATGCCGATAATAATGTAGATATTCAGGAATTTATGATAATGCCTTTAGCTATGGATAGCTTTAGCAGCGCTTTACGTTGTGGGGTGGAAATTTTTCATCATTTGCGCGCGGTTTTAAAAGAGCGCAATTATAATACGGCTGTAGGTGATGAGGGTGGTTTTGCCCCTAATTTAAAATCCAATGAAGAGGCTTTGGAATGCATTGTTTTGGCTATAAAAAATGCCGGTTATAAGCCGGGCGAGCAGGTAAAAATTGCCTTAGATGTGGCCGCCAGCGAATTATACAAAGATGGCAAATATCATTTAAGCAGCGAGGGCAAAGTACTAACTGCCACCGAAATGATTGATTATTATCAGCAATTAATTGCTAAGTATCCGATTATTTCGATTGAGGACGGCCTAAGCGAAGACGATTGGGCAGGCTGGCAGGAGATGACCAAGCGCCTGGGCGATAAAGTGCAGATTGTGGGCGATGATTTATTTGTAACAAATACTGAGCGTTTAAGCCAAGGTATTGAGCAAAAATGCGGCAATGCGATTTTGATAAAGGTAAATCAAATTGGCACTTTAAGCGAAACATTGCAGGCGATAGAGATGGCAAAGAAGGCTGGATTTAGCACAATAATTTCGCATCGTAGCGGCGAAACTGAGGATGTTACTATAGCAGATATTGCGGTGGCGGTAAATGCCGGTCAAATCAAAACGGGAGCTCCGAGCCGTACTGATCGTGTTGCTAAGTTTAACCAATTATTGCGAATAGAAGAAGAGCTGGATTTAGCAGCCAGCTATGCAGGGCCTAAAGGCTTGCAGATTTTAGGATAATTTTGAAGAGGGGGCTATCGCAAATAGTGCAATTTGCGATAGCCCCCTTTTTGTGCTTTCTGGCGTTTCTTAAGCAAGAGCCGATAATCCGAACCCAACCAAAGCATCCTAAAAGGCTAATGAGCGAAGCACCCAAGAATAAGAGCCTTCCCTGCATGGGGTACAAGGTAGAGTTGCAATGCCATTAAGTTAAGTAGCTAACTAGCCTGTCATTCAGAGCGAAGTGAAGAATCTTTAGGTAGCAAGTTAGCTCAAGGGCAAGATCCTTCGCTGACGCTCAGGATGACGGTGGGGGCGACATTGCTTAACTTAAGGCATTGGGTGGAGTTGAGCACCCTAAAAGAGTAGCGAGCGAAGACAAGTCAAGATATCAAAAGCAACTAGCGAGTAAAAAAACCTACTAAATTAGCAAATGTAGTTGGAGCGGTATTTTGTATTTTCCAGGTGGGCGGTTTTTGCCCGTCTGGGAAATACAAAATAAAGGCCGCAATGTTTGAGGAGCGTAAGCGACGAGTTATGCGGCCTTAGCGCAGACGAGTCCACATTACAGCGCCGGGTCCGCTGATGCGCAACA
>CAYJPF010000066.1:0-14117 GCA_964372025.1 uncultured Peptococcaceae bacterium
CAAAAGATTAAGACCTTTGCTTTTTGAAAAAAGCAAAAGCAAAAACTTTTGGAAAGAGCAAAAACTTTTGGAAAGAGCAAAAACTTTTGGAAAATTTTGAGGTTGCTGCATTGGCCGTCGTCCCTTTTTTTATCTATCTTCTAAAAAAATAATTGCCATTTTGTAAATTTTTAAATACATCAATGCCCATTTGTAATACTAAATGCGGCATATCAACATGCACCCAGTTTTCAACAATTTTGCCATTTTCTACCCGCCACCAATCTATGCAGCGCATTTGTAAAGCTTGGCCGGTGGCCGGGATGCCCAAAAAACCATTGCCGCTATGGGTTTGATAAGTGCTGGGCCAGCCGCCGATCGAAGCATAATTACCCTCGCCCAAAGAGGCGAAAAAGTTAGCATGACGCCGATCCGGAAAGGCTTCTAACCAGGGAAATTGATGGTTTTCCTGGAAGCCCTTTAGCCCTTTGCATAAGCCAATACCGCCCGGCCCATACCAGGAAAAATCCTCAGCAAAATAATGCTCTAAACCCATGCCGGCTACCCCTTCATCCTCAAAAGCATTTAGCCCCACAAAGCACATATCTTCGATTAATTTAATCGCAGCCGCGCCCAAATCGGGATTCATCTCGCCCATCATCACGCCGTCAAAACTGTAAGGGCCGGGTACATGGCTCTCCAAACCGCGTGCCTTAAAGAAAGAAATCCCCACCTGACGCATCAAATCCAATAAATCAATAATGGTTCGTGTAAAGGCAATTTTGCCATCTTTCATCAAATTATATTCGCAAAAGCGCAGCAAAACCATGCCGCCACTAGCCGGGATACCCAAATAATCATTGGCAAAAGTAGCCTCGTAATAGCCGCTGGCACATACCCAATCGCCTTCGGCAAAGCGCGGATGCTCATCCCAGCGAATCGAACGGCCGCCCATAAAAATATAAGAACGCTTAGCTATATCAGGAAAAGAATGGAGCAAAGGCTGGTAAAACTGCTCCACTACCTGCTTGCGCCCCTCTAGGTGATTGATCGGATGCGAAGCATCAAAAACCGTATCCTCACTAAAATACTGCTCGACCAAATCCCCAATGGTGGCCGGCGTAGCCCCTTTAATTGCCTGATAATACTCATTAACAATTGCCTTGTTTTGTAGATTGGTATGCATAATTATTACTCTCCTTGGTTAAAGTATTATAGCTTGAATATATGCGTTATATTAATTGGCAGGATGGCCTATCTGCCAAAAATTTGCTCTTTTGCTTGCTCTAAATTGGCCAAAACTTTTTGGCTTAAACGATCTTTGGCTTGAATAGTCATGCCCGAGGCCTCGCCCACGCAACGGATATTAGGATGCCCTAATAAATGATCAGCGCCCAGGCAAGTGCTCATATCGCAGATAAAATAATTATCCTCATTAATAAATTTGGTAAAGGGCTCTAGGTCAAAGGTTGGGGTGCCGCCGGTATTGATTAAGATTTTATGCGGTCCCATCATTGCAAATTGTTCCTCATGAAGAAGAATGATGTTTTTATTCACGCAAGTGCATATAACTTCATTATCGGCCAGCAATTGATCAAGCTCTTGATATTTAATATTTTTAGCCTCCTCGGCCGGCTTACGGGTTTTGCTAAAATAAGAAATATCTGCGCCAAAACATTGCATTGCCCTAGCTATTACCAGGCCTGTTACGCCTAAACCAATAATACCAACCTTTAGGCCTGCCAATTCGCGGGAATCATAATCCCATTTTTTGGCTGTATAGCCATGTAGTAATTGCACCAATTCGCTAACTACAAATTCGCCAACCCCAACATCGCCATAATCATTAACCCCGCTTACAAGCACATTTTTATTGCGGGCGGCTGCTAAATTAACAGTGGCGCTTTTTTCGTCATAAAGGCTGCAACACATGCCAATATATTTTAAATTGTCAGCCTTTAAAATGGCCTCGGCCTCGATTTTGGTGGTATAGCTTACAAAAACCGCATCGGCATCGGCTATTCTTAAGCTAACTTCGGCCTCATTTTGCGGTTTGTTGGGGTAAAATATAACCTCTTTTGCATGTTTATGCAACTGCTGCTCTATGGCAGGGGTTAAATGCACCGGCTCAATCGCCACTAATTTATTAAACAATATTGTTCTCCTATCTACATAATATCAGTAATAAATGATATTTATAATGCGATTATTTTATCATAAAAATAGATACTTGTAAATAGTTGCTCAAATAAACAAATTTAAACAATTTTATCCAAAATTAGCCTAAATAGTTGGCAAACTTTAATTTTCATGATATAATAAGTATTAAACAAAAAATCAAAAATGAGCTCTAGCTTAGGGCAGGCCTGGCCTTTTAATGATTGCCCTTAGCTAAACCCATATTTTTAGGAGTGAAATTATGCTAAAACGCTATTCTTTGCCCGAAATGGAAAAAATTTGGAGCGACGAAAACCGCTTTCAATTAATGCTGGATGTAGAGGTGGTGGCGGCCGAGGCGATGGCCGATTTGGATTTGATACCCAAGCAGGCCTTTTTAGATATCAAGGAAAAAGCCTCCTTTTCGATGGAAAAAATTCGCAAAATCGAAAATACCGCCAATCATGATTTAATCCCCTTCCTAACCATTGTGGGCGAATATATTGGCGATTCGGCGCGTTACCTGCATTTGGGGCTAACTTCCTCCGATGTTTTGGATACCTCTTTATCCTTGCAGATGTTGCAGGCTTCGGAATTATTACTATCCTATTTAAATAAATTACGTTCGATGCTGGCCGATATGGCGCGCAAATACAAATATACGATGATGATTGGCCGCACTCATGGCCTGCATGCCGAGCCGATGAGCTTTGGCCTAAAAATGGCCGCTTGGACTATGGAAATCGATCGCTCGATTAAAAGGCTGCAAAATGCTCGCGAGGTTATTAATGTAGGTAAATTATCGGGGGCGGTGGGTACTTTTGCCCATATCGATCCGCATGTGGAGGTTTATGTATGCCGTAAGCTGGGCTTGCATCCGGCCTTTGTTACCAGCCAAATTCTGCAAAGGGATCGTCATGCTCAGTTTATTACTGCGATGGCAATTATTGGCAGCAGTATCGATAAATTTGCCACCGAAATTCGTAATTTGCAGCGCACCGAAATCCTGGAAGTGGAGGAAAGGGTGCCCGATGGCCAATTGATGTCTTCTACTTTAATTCATAAGCGTAATCCGGTTTTTTGCGAGCGGATTAGCGGCCTAGCCAGGGTTTTGCGTGGTTATGCCAATTCGGCAATGGAAAATATCTCGCTTTGGCATGAGCGCGATTTGGCGCATTCTACCACCGAGCGGATTATTATACCCGATAGCTGCACGGCTTTGCATTATATGTTGCATACCTTTCACAATGTGCTGGAAAGCTTGGTGATTAACGAGCATCATATGCACCGTAATTTAAATTTAACCTTGGGGCTGGTTTGCTCGCAGCGGGTATTATTAGCCCTGCTAAACCATGGTGTAGATCGGGAAACCGCCAGCGAATTGGTGCAGCGTAATGCCGAAACAGCCCTCGAAGAGCAAATTGATTTTCAGTTTTTGATTATGCAAGATCCGGATATTAGCGCCATTTTGGATAATGAGGAAATTGATAAGTTGTTCGATAACGAATACCATTTGCGACATGTTGATTATATTTTTCAAAGGGCGGAGCTATAAATGGCTAAGGAAAGATCTTTGTTTTTTTGCTCTGATTGCGGCGGCGAAACTGCCAAATGGCAAGGCCGCTGCCCGCATTGCGGCAACTGGAATACCATGGTTGAGGAAAAAGTAGTAAAAGCCAAGGTAGGTAGCCGCCCGCAGCGCCTAAATAATAATAAGGCTTTGCCTATTACCCAGGTAGAGGCTAGCAGTTATCAGCGTTTTAGCCTGGCTAATAATGAGTTAAATAATGTTTTGGGTGGTGGCCTTATGCCCGGTTCTTCGCTGCTTTTAGCCGGCGAGCCCGGTATCGGAAAATCCACCCTTTTGTTACAAATTGCTCATTCTTTGCAAAATCAAGGGCCTATTCTTTATATCAGCGGCGAGGAGTCGGCCGAGCAAATCCAGCTTAGAGCCAAGCGCTTAGAAACCCTGGCCGATAATATCTATCTTTTGGCCGAAACTAATATAAATCTGGCCTTAGAGCAGGCTAAAGAGCTTAAGCCCAAGCTAATGATTATTGATAGTATTCAGGCTGTTTATGATGATAATATTCAAAGTGCGGCCGGTTCGATATCGCAGGTTAGGGCAGTTACCGCCGCTTGCTTAGAAATTGCGCGCCTGAATAATTGTGCGGTGATTTTGATTGGTCATGTTACTAAAGATGGCCAGCTAGCCGGCCCTAAAGTTTTGGAACATATGGTAGATACGGTGCTTTATTTTGAAGGCGATCGTCATAATGCCTTTCGGCTTTTGCGAGCCATCAAAAACCGTTTTGGTGCCACCAATGAAATTGGTATTTTCGAGATGAATAGCAAAGGTTTGCAGCCTTTGGAGCAGCCCTCGGCCTATTTTTTGGCCGAGTATCAGCAAAGCTTGCCCGGCAGTGCTTTAACCTGCATCATCCAAGGTAGCCGCCCCCTTTTGCTCGAGGTGCAGGCCTTGGTTGCCCCCAGCGGCTATGGCAATGCTCGGCGCTTGGCGGCCGGCTATGATTATCAGCGGCTTTTGATGCTGCTTGCTGTATTAGAGCGCAAACTAGCCTTGCCTTTGGCTAATCGTGATGTTTATTTGAATATTGCCGGTGGCTTAAAGGTAGAAGATACCGCTTTGGATTTGGCGGCGGCGGCGGCGATAGTATCATCATTAAAAGAGCAGCCTTTGGAAAGCGGTTTATTGATTTTTGGTGAAGTTGGCCTGCTTGGCGAGCTGCGCAGTGTTGCCCAAAGCGATAGACGCTTAAAAGAAGCGGCCAGTTTAGGCTTTAAAACCGCTTTAAGCCCTAAGGAGCAGGGTAAAAAGTCGGCTTTGGAATCCGATATTAAAAAGTTGTCTGCCCCTAATTTGCCTCAGGCTTTGGCTATTTTGGGGCTTGGTTGATTTGCTAATTAAAGTTTTGCTTTGATGTTGTATTGGATTTTAACTTTTGAATTTCAATAATGGTATGGTGCAGGCAAAAATGATTGCCAATACCAACATTATTGGCGCAATACTGTAATTATCGGCAATTAAACCTAAAATTGGGGCAAAAATCATCAAAAATAGGGATTTTAACTGCGAAGTTGCACTTATCACCGTTGCACGCTCCGATTTTTCGATATGATTATCAATCTCATCAACAAAAAGTGGCTTGCGTAGGCAATGTAAAATATAAATCAGTAAATACAGCAAACATAATAGCCAATAACTATCTATAAAAAAGAATAATAGGCCAAATAATAATGCCAACCCACCATGCATCCATAATAAGCAGCTTAAAGAGCTGCTTTTTTGCTTTAGTAAATGCGCCTTTTTAGAAAAATACGAGCCGCATAAATTTAGCACCGCATAAATTAACCCCAAACTAATCTTTAAATTATCATCACCACTTAAATTGGCAATCAAAACCAGGCCGCTGCCAACAATAATTAGCTCCAGCAACGGCTGAATTAAATCTTTTATATAGGAAAAAGCCGCCTCGGCCATCCCTTCCTCAATAACCAGTTTGCGCAATTTGCTATTTAGCCTAAAACTGCGCGCCAAATTGCCGGCCAGCTCTTTAAAGGTGCTGCCCTGCTTTTTATCAGCACTATCCAAAAATTTAGGATAGCTCATTATCAATAGTAAATCCAAAATATACGGCACAATCGAAAAAAGAAAAATATAACTATCGGCCGGTACCGCCAAAATTAATATAATCCCCAATATACCGCTAACAGCACTGCCAATCAAAGAATAAGACCTGGTACGGCCATATGTATAGGCCTTTTCGCTTTGCCAATGTTTAGTATCTAAATAAGTATAAATCATCGCCTTATGGGTGCCGGAACGAAAGGCCTCGCCCAGGCCAAAAAAAGTCATTGCCAAGGCGGCCAAATAAAAATTATCTGCCCCAAAAAAGATCAAAAAAGAAATGATATAAAAGCTAAAGCAAAGGTAAAGCTCTTTTTTACGCCCCACATAATCGGCAATTAGGCCGGAGGGGATTTCGAATAAATTAATTACAATTTCCCTAATTGCCATTAAAAGGCCGATTTGGAATAGATTAAGGCCATTACCCAGCAAATAAAGCAGTAAATAGGCCTCGAAAAAACGCAAGTTTTTTAAAAAACCGTAAAGGCAGAATTTTTTGATTTGCCGATCGGCCATAATTTGTTGCTGAATAGAATTTTGCATAAAGCACCTGCTATCAATGGTATAATATAATTATGGCATTTAATTATTGATTTGTCAAATTAAATTAAATCTGCGGCAAAGGAAATTTGTCATCAATAGGGAATTATCCAATTAAAGGTAGGTGATTTTATGGCTATAATCGGGGTGGCAGCATTGGCGGCCAATTCCGGCAAAACCCATCTATTATTAAGATTAGTAGCCCATTTTAAAAACCAGCAAATTAAGGTGGCGGTTTTAAAGCATGGCCAGCATATTAGCCTAGCTAAAGGCAAAGATAGCAGCCTGTTTGGCGATTTGGATATCCCTTCTTTAATTGTTAGCCCCGAGGGTTATATTTTGCATGCCAAACCGCAGCCGGAATTATCCTTTAAGCAGGCCTGCAAAATTTTAAGCGATACGGCGGATATCAACTTGCTGCTGGTGGAAGGCTATAAAAGAGAAAATCATCCCAAATTGCTAATTGTTAAGCAAACCATAACCGAGCAGCAATTATTGGCCAATACCATTGCCATAATTTCCGATTATCCGCAAAATTTGGCTTTGCCTTGCTTTAAACCCGATGCCACCGCTGAAATTGCCGAGTTTATCAATCAATATATAAGTAAAAATTAAGGAGGATTTATGGATAAAAGAATTGAATTTTTAGCCGATCGTTTAGTAAATTATTCTTGCAAGGTGCAACCTAAGCAAAGGGTGCTAATTGCCGCCCAAGGGCATGAGGTTTTACCCTTAGCCAAGCAGGTAATTCGCGAGGTTTATAAAGCCGGCGCCTATCCTTTTGTGGAGATTCTCGAAACCCATGTTACTCGCGAAATTATGCTGGAATGCTCCGAGGAGCAATTAAAGGTAGCAGCCGAGCTGGAATTGCAAAAAATTAAGAGCATGGATGCCTATATTGGCATCAGAGGCACGGCCAATGCTTATGAATTGGCCGATGTGCCGCAAGAAAAGCTAAAGCTATATAATAAAATGATGACCGAATTTAGCAATTATCGGGTAGATCATACTAATTGGGTGGTTTTGCGCTATCCTAATCCGGCCATGGCGCAAATGGCCGGCATGAGCACCGAAGGCTTTAGCGATTTTTACTATAATGTATGCAATTTGGATTATGGCAAAATGGCTAATGCCATGGAAAACCTTAAAACTTTGATGGAAAAAACCGATCAGGTGCATATTGTGGGCCCCGGTACCGATTTGCGCTTTTCGATTAAGGGCATGAATATTATTCCTTGCTCCGGCCAGCTAAATATCCCCGATGGCGAGGTTTATACCGCTCCGATTAGGGATTCGGTAAATGGCAAGCTTAGCTATAATATCTCCTCGCCGCATGAGGGCTTTATTTATGATAATATTTGCCTGGAATTTAAAGATGGCAAAATTATTAATGCCACGGCCAATGATACTGAACGAATAAACCGAGTATTTGATATAGATGAAGGCGCTCGCTATATCGGCGAATTTGCCATTGGCGTAAACCCCTATATTACCAAGCCGATGAATGATATTTTATTTGACGAAAAAATTGCCGGCAGCTTTCATTTTACCCCGGGTAAGGCTTATGATGATGCTTTTAATGGCAATAAGTCGGATTTGCATTGGGATTTGGTTTGTATACAAACCGAAGAATATGGTGGTGGCCAAATTTATTTTGACGATGTGCTAGTACGTAATAATGGGCTTTTTGTGCTAGATGAATTATTGGCGCTTAACCCCGAAAATTTAAAGTAAATTTGCTGAATTTAAAGTTTGCAAAAGTGTTTTAATAAATTGTTTTTGATTAAAAAGGCAGCTATTCATTGCGATTAGCTGCCTTTAACTTGTGCTTGTCCTTACATATTTTGCAATATGTAAGCATTGCTGATATTGACAAATATCTAAGCATATGTTACAATGACAAAAAATAGCTAGCACTTATCAGACAATTTTCAAAATTGTTTAGACCATGCATATTTAATAAATATTAAAGGAGTGGCCTATGGTAGATACTGCAAGCAATAATCAAACCCCTTTACTGAATATCGAAAATTTATCGGTACAATTTCATACTTTAGAGGGGATACATAAGGCTGTGCGAGGGGTAAATATTCAAGTTTATCCGGGCGAATCTTTAGGCATTGTGGGCGAAAGCGGTAGCGGCAAAAGCGTTACGTCTTTGGCTATAATGGGCCTAATTCCCCATCCTCCCGGCAAAATTACTGAGGGCAAATTAATCTTTAATGATCAAGATTTGCTCACTTTTAATGATGAGCAAATGCGCCATGTGCGCGGCAATGAAATTGCCATGATCTTTCAAGAGCCAATGACATCGCTAAACCCCATTCACACCTGCGGCAAGCAGATTATGGAATCTTTGCGCTTGCATAAAGGCATGGATAAAAAGGCCGCCGCTGCCAGGGCTTTAGAGCTTTTAACCATGGTAGGCATCCCCATTCCCGAGCAAAGGATGAATGAATATCCTCATCAATTATCGGGCGGCATGCGCCAAAGGGTAATGATTGCCATTGCTTTGGCATGTCAACCTAAATTATTAATTGCCGATGAGCCTACCACTGCTCTTGATGTTACCATTCAAGCCCAGATTTTGGAATTGATGAAGAATTTAAAGCATAAAATTAATTCATCAATCATCATGATTACCCATGATTTGGGTGTTATCGCCGAGATGTGCGAGCGGGTAGTGGTAATGTATGCCGGGCAAGTGGTAGAAGATTGCGCCATTGAAGAATTATTCGAGCATCCCTATCATCCTTATGCCGAGGGCTTATTGCTTTCTATCCCCACTATTGATGATAATAATCAGCGCTTATACTCGATTAAAGGATCGGTACCTAATCCTTTCGAGATGCCGGCCGGTTGTAGTTTTGAGCCACGCTGCGAATATGCCACCGAGCAATGTAAAACCGAAGCACCCGAATTAACCGAGGTAGAGCCCAGACGTTTTTGCCGTTGCTGGCAATGGCAAACATTAAAGCATAAACGCGATAATCAGTAATTTAGGGGGGAAGATGATGACAGAGCAAGCCTTAGGCAGTAAATTAATACATAGCCATCCCGATGATAATGTTTTGATGCGGGTGGAAAATGTTAAAAAATATTTTCACTCCGATAGCAGCACTTTAACCCAAAAGCGTTATATTAAAGCGGTAGATGATATTAGCTTTGATATTATTCGTGGCGAAACCCTAGGCCTAGTGGGCGAAAGTGGCTGTGGCAAAAGCACTTTAGGCCGCACCATTATATCCTTGCATCAACCTACAGCGGGCAAGGTTATTATGGATGGTCAGGATATTGCCGCCTTAAAACCTAAAGAGCTAAAAAGCTTTCGTCAAAAAATGCAATTTATTTTCCAAGATCCCAGTGCCTGCTTAAATCCGCGGATTAATGTTAAGAATATTTTGCTGGAGCCATTCCGCATCCATAATGTAGGCACCCATGAAGAGCGTCTGCAGGAAATTAAATTTTTAATGGAAAAAGTAGGTTTATCGGAATATCATTTATCCCGCTATCCCCATGAGATGAGCGGTGGCCAAAAGCAAAGGGTAGGCGTGGCCAGGGCTTTAGCCCTAAGGCCGGAGCTAATTGTTTGCGATGAGGCTGTATCGGCCTTGGATGTTTCTATTCAGGCACAGGTATTAAACTTGCTGGAAGATTTGCAAAAAGAATTTGAATTAACCTATTTGTTCATCTCGCATAATCTAAGCGTTATCCATCATATTAGCAATCGGGTAGGGGTTATGTATTTGGGCAAAATGGTGGAATTGGGCAATCATGATGATATTTATGATCGCACCATGCATCCTTATTCCAAAGCTTTGATTTCGGCTATTCCGCATGCCGATTTAAAAAAGAGTGGCGAAAGAATTTTGCTGCAAGGGGATGTGCCTTCGCCGGCCAATCCACCCAGCGGCTGCCGCTTCCATACCCGTTGCCCCAGTGTAATGCCGATTTGTAAGGAAAAAGAGCCGCTTTGGCAAAAAGTAAAAGAGGAGCACTATGTGGCTTGCCATTTATACGAGCAATCAAATGCCGATTAAATGTCAATTCACTAAATATAAATGTGCTAAATAAAAAACCTTTAGAAGGGGGAAATTTAATGAAAAAGTCTTTATTGCTCTTAATGCTCGTGCTTTTAGTTAGTTTAACATTAGTTGCTTGTGGCGGAGGTGGCGAAGAAGCCCCGGCCGAAGATCCGGCAGCTAGCGAAGATGGTGGCACTGAAGCCCCGGCCGAAGATGGCGGCGAAGCTGCAGCCGAAGATAAGCATTTGATTATCGCTGTAGACCCTGATTATGAAAGTTTCGACCCTGCTTTAGCTTATGAAGTATATGCTCAATTTATCCTACATGCTGTATACGACAATTTATTCGAGTTCCGTGATAATCAAGAGAACTTAGAATTAGCCGCCGCCACCGAATACACTGTATCCGAAGATGGCACTATCTACACCTTTAATATGCGTGAAGATATGGTATTTGCAAGCGGTAACCCGGTAACCTCTGCCGACTTAAAGTGGAGCGTAGAGCGTGCTATTAACTTACAAGGCAATGGCGCTTTCTTGGCCGATGGTATTACCAGCATCGAAACCCCGGATGATTATACAATTATCTTTAATTTAACCGCTTCCGATCCTTCCTTCCCGACCAAGCTATCTTATAATATCTTTAGCATCATCGATAGCAAAGTAGCGATGGAAAATGGCGCAACCAATGCCGAAGATGCCGCCAGTGCCGATACCGCCAAAACTTGGTTCGACAATAACTCGGCAGGCTCCGGCCCCTATGTACTAGAAAGTTATACCCCCAAAGTAGAAGTAGTTTTGGCCCGTAATGATAATTACTGGGGCGAGCCTGCTTACTATGATAAGATTACTATCAGCACCATCCCCGATTCCAATACCCAGGTAATGACTTTACAAGCCGGCGATATTGATATCGCTATCAATGTAGATCCCGAGCAAGCCAAATTATTGGCCGAAGATCCGGAACTAACCATTATGGATGCTCAATCTTTAACCGTAAGCTTCTTATTAATGAACCGTGATCCTGATGTGGGCGGCCCTGTTGCCGATCCGATGGTACAAAAAGCTATTCGTTTAGCCTTAGATTATGAAGGCATTCAGCTTTTAGCAGGCCCGGGTATGATTACCCCCCAAGCTCCGTTCCCGATTGGTTTATTCGGTTCTTTACCGGCCTTAGATGTAAGCGGTTATCGTAACCTAGACGAAGCCAAGCAATTATTGGCCGATGCCGGTTATCCCGATGGTTTTGATGCCGAATTATTTGTACCTACCACTATTGCAGCCGGTGTTGATTTAGCTATTATGGCTCAAAAAATCCAAGCCGACTTAGCCGAAGTAGGTATTAATGTAACCTTAGTACCCGAAGATATCACAGTATCCTTAGAAACATATCGTACCGGCCAGCAGCAATTAGGCTTATGGTACTGGAACCCGGATTATCCGGATAATAATAGCCAATTAGCATTCTTACCGGGCGACAAAGTTGGCCTAAGAGCAAACTGGACAGCCGATATGTATCCTGAATTGGCCGAATTAAATGCCCAAGCTGCAACCGAAAGCGATCCGGAAGCTCGCGCCGCCTTATTAGCCGAAATTCAAGAGTTAATGGCCGAAGATACTGCTTTTGCTATGTTATTGCAACATACCAGCCAATATGCAGTAAAGAGCAATTTAACAGGTGTAGAGTATATCGACCGCTACAAGTTAGACCTTAAAAATATTGCCCCGATGGAGTAAAGTTAACAATTGTGGGTGGTGGGCAAGCCTCACCACCCACCGCAAAAGTTTTACTCAATTTTTTACCAAAAAATTGCGGGGTTTGGGGCAGCGCCCCAAGGTCTGAACATTGAAAAGAGGTAAAGCTTTATGGACATGCTACGTTATATAGGCCGCCGATTGATATTCATCTTCTTTTTAATGATAGGCATATCGATGCTGGTATTTTGGATAGCCAATCAAGTACCAAGCGACCCGGTGGTAGCTAATTTAAGCCAAAGAAACTTAGATAATGAAGAGATGGTAGCGGCATTTAGAGAAAAGTGGGGCTTAGACCAGCCACTTTATCGCCAATACTTAACTTATGTAGGCAATTTATTACAAGGCGATATGGGTTTATCGATACGTACCCAAAGGCCGGTATTAGATGATTTGCGCCAGTATTTCCCGGCTACTATCGAGCTTGCGGTAACCGGTATTATTTTCGCCGTAGTATTCGGCATGTTATTTGGAATTATTTCAGCTATTAAGCGCAATAAAATTATCGACCAAATTTTAAGAGGGGTAAGCGTATTTGGGGTAAGTGTACCGGCCTTTTGGCTGGCGCTGATTATGCTCTTTATCTTTTACCTTAACCTGGAAATTGCCCCCGGGCCGGGGCGATTATCGCCCTATGCCACAGCACCTATAACGGTAACAGGTTTTTATACCATCGATGCTTTATTGATGGGCGATTTTGCCCTCTTTAAGGATGCCTTAAGCCATTTGATTTTGCCGGGTATATGTTTAGGTGTATTTACAATGGGTTTAATCACCAGAACCACTCGTGCCAGCTTATTGGAGGTGCTTTCTTCCGATTATATCCGTACTGCCAGAGCTAAAGGTTTAAGGGAAAGGGCAGTTATTGTAAAGCATGCCTTGGGTAATGCCTTAATTCCGGTTATTACGGTAATCGGGGTGGGTTTTGGTAATCTATTGGGCGGCATGGTATTTGTCGAAACGGTATTTTCCTGGCCGGGCATTGGTCAATATGCTTATATGTCGGCCACCAATTTGGATTTTCCCTCGATTGTGGGCGTATCCTTATTAATCGCCCTCAATTATGTGATAATTAACTTGATTGTAGACGTATTATACGGGGTACTTGATCCCAGAGTGAGGTATAAATAATGATATTAAGACTGATGAGAAACAATCGTTTGTTTGCCATCGGGGTAGTTATTTGCCTATTTTGGGTATTGATTGCCTTGATTGCCCCACTTATTGCTCCGATGGATCCTAATGCGCAGGATATGGCTATGCGTTTTCAGCCGCCCAGCTCTGATCATTTATTCGGCACCGATATCTTAGGCCGTGATATATTAAGCAGGGTAATGATGGGTAGCCGCATTTCGATTGGCGCGGGTTTATTAACCGTAGTGTTTGCTTCGGTAGTGGGCATGATTTACGGTGGTGTAGCCGGTTATGCCGGCGGCCTGGTTGACGAGATTATGATGCGCTGTAGCGAGCTGGTACAGGCATTTCCGACCATTATTTTGGCAATGGTTATTTCGGCGGCATTGGGGCCCAGTTTGGGCAACTGTTTGCTGGCGATGGTAATTGTATGGTGGCCAAATTATGCCAGGGTAATGCGCAGCGTGGTAATTCAGATTAAATCGAATGAGTATATCGAAGCATCGCGTTCTTTGGGCGCATCTAATTTAAGGATTTTCTTTAAAGAGATATTGCCCAATAGCGTAGGTTCGGTAATTGTTTTGGCCACGGTGGATTTTGGTAATGCTATTTTATTATTTGCCGGGATGAGTTATTTGGGTTTAGGTTCGCCGCCGCCTACTCCGGAATGGGGTGCTATGGTGCGTGATGGTGCCCAAAACTTTTCGTACTGGTGGATAGCAACATTCCCCGGTTTAGGTATTTTAACGATGTCGATGGGAGCTAACTTTATCGGCGATGGCGTGAGGGATTTCTTAGATCCTAAATTACGCAAAGAAACCGGAGCATAAACATAATTTTAAGAGGGGGGCTGTCGCAATAAAAAGCGACAGCCCCCTT
>CAYJPF010000067.1:0-13339 GCA_964372025.1 uncultured Peptococcaceae bacterium
ATCGCCCTCAAGCATAAACTCAGCTGATTCCTCGGCCACGGCCGGGGGCGCGGGGGGCAGACGCCGCAAATTTGCCAAAAATTTCATGGCCCAGCGCACAATCCAAGCTAAAATGCCGCTCATTTCGGCTTCTAACTTTTTATTTAGCTCCACCCGGTCTAATGCGGCAAAACGCCGCTCCCCGGTGTCCGGCTCCACGCCGCAACCGGGGGCTAAAAACTCACTGTCGCAAGGGATAATCTTCACCCGCTGGCTTAAACCACGGTCAGCCCCATGAAGTCGGGGCACTTTGTTGGTGTGAAGGGCAATGGTGAAACCTTGGGAAAAGGTGTGGTAAGTGTCAGAATGGAGCGTCCGCATGGAAATCTCATCACCGCCGCTGGTCATTTCTTTAATTTTGCCTGAGTCGAACGTGTCCAAAGAGTCAGCCTCTTGAAAAATGGCCAGCCGGGCATGTTGCAAACGGAGCATTTCCGGGTGTGCCGCCGATGCCGAACGGTGAGTTTGCCTAAGGAGCAAATCCACCCCAACCGATTCGCAAAACGGCCCCAAAAGTTTAGCCAAAACGCCAAAAAATAAACTCTTCCCATTGTTGGCCCGGGGGCCAAAAAAAATGAAAAAGTCTTTGGTTTGGTAACCTGTCGCCGCCGCCCCGCAAAAATACCCAACATACTCAATAATGTTATTAAGGAAAAATATTTTGCTCACAGCGTCCTGCCAAACAGGGCAAGGCTCGTCTAAACCACGAAAATCCCATTCAAGGGCGCAATTAAAATAGTGCTCGGGCCGGGGCTCCATCAATAACCCTTTGGCCAGGTTGATTGTGCCGTTGCGGCAAGGGAGCCAAGAGCGGTGAGCGTTCCACTCGCCCATAAACCCCAGTGAGTTTTCGCCCGAAAAAGCTAAATCAGCGGTGGCCAAAGCTCTTTGGCGCGCCCGGCAAGCTTTAGCCCTGGCCAGATATTTGTCGGCTTTTTTTAAATGAGCGTGCTCATCGGGCATATCTATCGTTTTGACTTTATAAAATTCATAACGCACATCGCTATGTGTCCTCAGTTTCAGTTTTTCAGCTAGTTCATCTAAAAAGTTGTGCGCCCGAAGCTCAAAAACGGCCCCCAAAGCGTCCATAAAATCAATTAAAAACTGCTGTGCGGTGTCTTGTTCCCAGTGGGCACCCGTCCAGCGGTAAATGGCTTTGAATTTGGCGTGCTCACTCACCCCGGCCGAGTTGTCCCGCAAATAACGGCCCCGGAAAAGCTCAATCAAAAGCCGGGCGTCACCCAGCTGATCAAGGTGGTAACACTCATCAACCATTTGCGGTGTTAATTGGCAAATATCCACCGGGGGCGGGGGGGCGCCAAAGTGGGCATCACCGCTGGCCGGCAACGCCGCCAAAGTTTCAGCGGCGGCCGTGGCCACAGCGGCGGCCATTTGGTCAGTGGTGGTGATTTCGCTCATTAAAACACAAGCTTTTTCGGGGGAGTGCCCGCTTGAGTGCGACGGGGCCGGGGTTGGTAAGCGCTGGCCGGGGCGGCTTCTAAGGCTTTCCGGGCCAAATCTTCAGTGGTGGTCACTTCTAACCGGGGCCAACCACGGGCAATTTGCTCATCTAAATGAGGGCGATAAATGCGCCAGGCGCGCGCCTCACCACAAACAGCTAAAAAACCACCGGCAACTTTGTCCCGCAAAAATCTTTCTGAAGAGCCGCAATAAGCCGATGCCTCGACAAAAGTCAACCACTGTTTTTGACCAAGCGGCGGCCCCACTTGCGCCGCTAAAACGGCCACAGCCTCTTTTAACTTCAGCACAACTTCCGCCAAATTCTCAGCAGAATCAGTAAGTGTTTGAGCTTGTTCAGGCTTCATGGTGCCTCTCCGCTGGGGTGTCTTTGATTAAAGGTGTTAGCTGTTAAATGTTCATGTTGAGCCCGGCGCAATTTTCACAACGTGAGTTTTCGCGCCAAGGTTTGAAGGCTTGTGTCAGTTTGTTAGGCTGGCGGTAATTTTGGCAATCCACCCACCTCATGCGCGCCCTCATGCGCTCGCAAAAGCCGTAAGCGTTCACGTCAGCCGGGGCCGGGCCAGGGGGAACTGGTTTATTTTTCTCCACCCAAGCCAAAAAGGCCTCTTGCCGCGCTAAAATAGATCCACCAACCTGCCAAATGCCCACCTCAGATTCAGTTAAAAGAGCCGCCCGCTCCGCATTTTCAACAAGGAAATTACTTTTGCCGCGCAAAACCGTGCCAATCACGTTTGAAGAGACGCCAACCTTCAGGGCAAATTTACTCATCATTCCCCGGGGCATAGGCGGTAAAGGTAAGCTGCCCGGCTTTTCTTTAAACTTTTGCTCGCGCTTTTTCCGTTCGGGGCTTTGCCGGGCCTCAGACCAAGCCTCAAAAGCCGCTTGACGGTCAACGGTGGTGCCACCTTCGAGCCACAACCCCGGGCCAGTGCCGAGAGTTTTGGCCAAAACCGGGGCCGTCTTGGGGCGGCCGTTTCGCAAGCCGTTTATGATGTTGCCCAAAGATTGAAACGAAATGCCAACAATTTCGGCTAACTCTCTTTTTGTGCCGCAACTTTGTCTCATAATCGCTCCTTTAAAAAAAACTTACTTAGCCAAACTTTCCGGCGTCACAGGCGCACTTAAATCAAGCCCCGGGCACGAATGGCACACCTTATTTCGCCGGCGCAAGCCCCCGGTAAACTGGCCACTGCGGGCTTTACGATAAGCGGCGCAAGCTTCCACCGTCAATATCGCCGACATCCGCGCGCAACGGTAATGCGGTTCAGTCTTTGGCGTAGTCATAGGTATTCACTTTATTGGCAAGTCGTTCCATTTTTGTTTGAATAAATATTTTCAACTCTGTTTCAATTTCAATTTCGGTTCGATTAAGTCTTGACGCTAAAATAATTTGCAACTGCTCAAGCACAATGTAAACGTCAGCGAGTTCTTCAATTATGCTGTTTTCTCGCCTTCTTAGTTCGTGATTGATGGAAACAATAAGTTCAGCCAGTTCTTCGGTGACCATTCCCAATTGGGCTTCTTCACCAAAACAATCAATAGCTTTTCGGAATATATCCTTTTCGTTTACCACATTTCACCTCACGCCGCATCAGGGGTGATGTCATCGTCAAGCATGGTGTCCACGTCCCGCACACCCAAAATCTGGGGGCCATCTAATTCCGGGCCGGTGGCCCACAAAAGCATAACCGTTGCCCCTTTGGGGTCGCGAGCGCAAACCTCAAAACACGTCAAGCCGCAATAATCAAAAGCTGTGTCCAATTTCACCGGGCGCACTTTATTCAAAAAATCATAATCAGTGTATTTATAGGTCATTTATCACCAATCCTCTTTCCCGTCTTCCGG
Organism: uncultured Peptococcaceae bacterium; assembly: GCA_964372025.1. Lineage (GTDB taxonomy): Bacteria > Bacillota > Dehalobacteriia > UBA4068 > UBA4068 > CAYJBP01. The sequence continues at coordinate 3,367 of CAYJPF010000067.1, forward strand.
CGTGGGCGGCGGGGTTAAATGCCGCCGTAACGTGGCATTTTCAGCTTCCAGCCGGGTTTTTTCGGCCTTCAACTCTTTCACACGTGTTTTTAAGGCCATAATTTGCTCTGTAATTAATTCTTGAGCGGCAAAACGATTAAATCCTTTTGTTATTTCGCTGGGGTCAATATTTTCGGGTAAAGTAAAATCGTCATTCATTTTGGAACTCTCCTTAAAGTTGAAATGTCTTCAAAAACATCGGGTAAAATTTCCGTAAATTCTAAAAAAATCATCTCGGCGATTTGCCGCATTTGGGGGTGCGCCTTGGCGCCCATGCGCTGGGCCAAAATGTGCCGCCACTGGCGCAAGTTGGCCGTCATGACTATTTCAGTTTTCAAGCTGTTGGGAAGCACGCACCGGGCCTCTTGGGGGGAAGCTCCACTCTCAATTAATATTTGGTAGTGTGCTTCAATGTCTAACATTGCAGTCTGCCAAAGGAAAAACTCGTAAGTTTGCCGCTCCCAAAAGCGCGGCCTCACCACCGTCAATCCGTCCTTATAATTGACATACCGGGTGCTCTCCTGGCTGTAGCTGGCCAACCTATGCCGCACCAGCTCATGACTAACCCCACGGTCGCACACAATCCGCACAGACAAACTCTCATGCTCGATAACCGAGTGGTGACCATTGGCAATCAACCCCCGCACAAACTTGGCGGCTGAATCAGCGGTGATTTTATCCTCACTTTTGTAACAAACCCGCCCGGCCCGCTCCAGCCGCGCCATCATGGCTGAGAGCGAAGCAGGGTCAACGGGCGTCAAAATCTCAATACTTGGCTCAATTATTTTCATGTTTCATCTCTTTTCTTGTTTTTAACATTTCGCAAATGCGAGATTGGACTTCGGAGTTATCTTTCGTTAACCCCATTGCATAAAAAAGTGCGTAGGTATCAAGAGCTAAAAACCCTCGTGCAAAACCACCAACAGTATTTTCATTTATAAAATCAACTCCGGATCTCATTTCTAAAGGAGCGGGCAAGTCTATTAAATTTATATGAAATTCCGATAAAATAAATTCTAAAATTTCATTACAAATAGATATACCCTCTGCTTCAAACTCTTCAAAAATATCAGTCTCAGTAAAAAAATATTTATATTGTCCTTTAGGGTCTTCTTTGTAAGCTTTATTTACCTCAAAGCCAAAAACAATGAAATCATTATGGCGATCCAACAAGTCAGTAGTAATAAACCCATATTGTTCGCCATCAGGGGTGTTGTAAAATTCAATACTCTTTATCACTTTATTATCCCCTTCAATTCTTTCAAAGCTCCCTGCGCGCGCAAACGCAAATCTGCCTCTTGTTTGTTCACAAACAATAAAAGCGAGCCCGATAAAACCGTCAAATATTTCACAATTTCCTTAAATGGCCCGGCCACTTTAGAAATGTCGCCGCAAATAGCCACCAAGGGCCCGGTGGTAATCCGGAAAAAATCAACCGCCGCCAGGGCGTTTGCCAACACCTCACCTTTGGCCCGTTCAATGGCCAGGCAGGCGTCAATGTTCGAAAGGTGACTAGCTGCTTCATTTAAATATGATTCCCGGCTCATAATCTCCCCTTTCAGGTGGTCGGCTTACGGTGGGCGTTAATTACCGACACAATATTTTCAATATCGTGAGTAATCTTGCCCAATTGCGCCCACTCCTCGTCCGTTATTTTGCCGTCGGCGAGAACGTCAGCCAAACAGCTGGCATATTCCCCGCTTTTCTCAAGCAAACGCAAAACGGCGTGAAACCGGGCGTCGCTGGGCGGCTGCCGCCGCGGCACAACGTTAAAATCCAAACGCCGCAAAAAAATGTGAAGTGAGGTGAAATCACCACTAACCATCATTAACGAAAGCGCGTCATCAAAGCCCAGCTTGTGGCCGGTCTCCGGCGAGTGGCTCAAGGTCAGCTCATTCAAAAGCGAGCCCGGCCGCTTGTCTAAATGAGCGGCTAAAACCTCCACGCCAACCGCGCGAGCGGCGCAAGCTAAAGCCTCGGCTTCCTCTTCAAAGCGGAAGCGGCGGCCGGGTTTTTTAACGGGCAAAGTGGGCATAAATCACCTTTGTGAAAATTTCCTAAAAATTCTCAAAGCTTTTCAAAAACAAACTTGCTAACCTGAAAGCAACAAATTACTTTGCCTTGCCCTTGGGCCCCGGCGGGGTGTAACCATGTTCAGGGGGCAACAATGTGCTAGGCACCCCAACGGAGCGCAATTGCTCATAGCGGTAGGTGGGAATTTTGTTTTTCTCACACAATTTAAGCAACGCCGGGGCCGTCATATTCATAGATCGAGCCGCCGCTGCCATCGAGCCTTTATTTGTTTTAAACCAATAAATTAACTCTTCTTGGCGAGTGGTTTGACGGTAAAAAGTTTTTGGTGTATCATTAATTGGGTTTATTTCGTTACTTAATCCCATACTTGGCCCCCTTGTGGTAAAAATTCCTTTCGTGATTTGTTTTTATGGTCGGTAGGCCTTTGGCCTTTGTTTCAACACCTAACAGAAAGGTGCATTTATGCAATTAAAAGATTTTATTGAGAAAGCTTTAAACGACATTGATAGCGCTGTTGATACAGAATACAAATACAGCGCACCGATTACCTTTGATTTATGTTTAAAAGCCGGCCCGCATAATCAGACAGTTGAAGTCTCTGCAACCTCAAGTGGCTTGAGTGTAACTTTTAGTGTCACGAATAAAGGCACCACTTCACAAACTTAAAAGTTCCGGCCACAACTGCAATGGCGCTGCAAACTTGGAAAATAAAACCCTGCACTTCGGTTAGTTTTTTGCCGCGCCATTCAGCTTTGCTAGAGGACGCATAGCCCCAGAAGTCTATAAAATATTTCATTTGCGTGTTCCTTTCGTTTTAACTTTTAAACTTGGCCCTGAGGCCAAAGAAGAGCTTCGCGCCGCGCTTGAGGAAATCTAAAATATCTTTAGGCGCTTCATGTTCACAGCTTGTGGTGACGCTGGAAAATGTGTAAAAGCCTTCAGGCCCGGGCGAAGCCGCCTCTCGGTCGCTTAAGTAAAAAGCTGATTCACAGGGATGAACTCTCACCCGTTCAACCCACTTAACATCACCATAGATTTTCGGCCTTTTGTTTGAGTAAATAACGTGGTCTTGTTTCATCGCAACACCTCATGTTTTAAATAGGTTTATGTTTTATCCGTAAGTTAAGTTTAACTATATATCTAAAAAGGTAATATGTCAATCGTAAAAGATAACTTTTTTATTGAAGCTCTTCGATTTTGTCTTGACAAAAAGATTAAAACGAGGAAAGAAGTTTGTGAATATACTGGCATTTACAGTGGAAGACTAAGCCAAATCATTAATAATAAATATTCCGCTGGAATCAGAGTGCAAGAAAAGATAGCAAACGCATTTGGGTACGATTTAGATAGATTTCTATCTTTAGGCCGTCGCCTGTCCGGCGGGGAAAAGCCCGAATTTAACGATGATTCAATTGATGAGGTTGTCCAAGGTGAAGGGTATAAAGATAAATTACTTGCAACACAAGAAAAATACATTGCACAATTAGAAGCGGAAAATGCTCGACTTAGGCGTCTTTTGAGCAGTGTGGAAGAGCGTGTGGAAGGGGGCGGTGTGCCACCTGCCCAAACGCAAAGTGCGTTTGGTGGTGCAACAAAAAACTAATAATCAAGCAATGAGGGGTGAGGTATGACAGTAGAGATTCTCATTTACACAATATTGATTTTGACTTTACTTATGACTTTACTTTGCCTTATTACCCCACAGGCGGCCTGGTTGGTAAAAAAGAAAACTCGCCTTAAAGGTTTTTTTAGTTGGTTGGGTCTGTTCTTTGCAATATGCGTGATTGTTGAGCTTTCATACTTTATAAAAGCTTCTATGGATAGGGCTGAGGCAAAAAGCCAAGAACAAAATAAAGAAACCCTCATGTTCCCGATGTTATGTAGTTACGATAAGGTCATTCTGAAAAATGAGACTGCTAGATTAGAAGGCCCTCCCGGCAACCGCGTATTAGTTTTCGATGATGATAATGGTGGGTATCGTGTTGAATTGTCTCCGGTTCAGGGCGGGATGATGCGTGGTGTCTTAATGCAGGCTGAACATTTAGCGAGAATAACAAAAAAACAAAATCATCCTGCAGGAAAAATTGCCATTTTGGAAAATTCGGGCAAATTCGCTTGCGCTATGCCTTATCTTTATGAAGAAATTTTTATCATTACAGGGGAAACTGTCGAAAAAGAAAATTATTTTATGCTAACAGGTGGCATGCCTGATACCAACTATGTGGGAACCTTTAAAATCCGCAAAGACAATCCTATTATCAGCGGCCAAAATAAAACCCCTTACCATTTAGAAGGAAAAGTTTTTGGTGTCTATTATACGCGCGATGGTGAGATTTTAAAGCTGTCTGAAAAAAAAATACCGGGCGGCGAAAAGAGGTTTAGTCAGTTTTTAGAAAAATTTAACAAGCGGAAAACTTTGCACTATCTGCCTAAGCCTTATTCTCATCTTCCCTATATGCCAATAAATTGGAGTGAAGATGAAAAACGAATTATTGCAAAATTAGCTGAAAGGTTGATTTCTTCTCGGACGTTTTTTGTCCCCCGAATGGATTTGAGCGAAGAGGAGCGAATTTTGATGGTAACATTGGCGGTTCGCGACCAAAATGACGAACTCGACCATTTTTTTGATTCAGTAAACCTCGAAATAAATCAAATCTTTATGATTGAGCAAGAGACTAAAGAACTTGCCCGGCAAAAAGAATTAAAAACGAAACGTTTACTTTCGCTTTTAACTTTTTTATGTTTTTATTTCTTTTTAGGCTCTGCGTTTTATTACGATTCCAATAGAAGATATAAAAACAAACCAAACCCGAATGAATTATTGCGCAAGCCAAAAGTCTTAGCTTATTTGTTGGTTTGGCCCATCATTGTTACAAACAACGCTTTAGTGGCTATAAATGACAATAAAGACGCCATTAAACATCATTTTCCTTTATTATGGAAAAACGCTTTAGTTATTCTGTTGCTACTTGTGGCTATGGCCGCTGACCCTGACTATGGTTTTTATACTCTCTTGCGCATTGTTGTGTTTTTATTAGCTTTAGGCGGTGCGTGGGCTTGGTTTAACCGCCAAAACACTGTAAAGGATAAATTCTTAAGCCAAGCGGCGCAAATTTGGCCATGGCTGCTTGTGGGTGTGGCCATTGTTTATAACCCTCTCGTTAAAGTTAGCTTTGACCGTGATACGTGGCAAGGCATAAACTTTTTTACTGTGTGTTTATTTGCCGTTGAAGCGTGGCATAAGATGTTATACTTTAAAGTCATGGCCCGTGAGCTTACCAAGGAAAGCGACCTAAAATAATTAGAAAGGATATTTCAACATAGAACTTCGTAAAGTGATTGTAAAATATTTTAATCTTGCCTTAAGCTATGTGACAGCAGAAGGTTTTTCAACGTTTTTACATACAAGACTATTTTTCTAAGGAGTTTTTTTATGAGTATAACAAAGCAAATAGAAACAATTTCAAATCAAGCTCCCCCTGAGGGGCAACAGGAACGCTTTAAAAAATATGCTGAAATGGTTAAATATTTAGACAAGATTGTGGGCAAAGACTTTAAGCCTGGGCCCAAAATACCTCTTTTCCCTCATTTAACTGAAAAGGCAAAGAGTAATTTTTAATTCAACATCAGAAAATAGCCAACTCTTTTGCCATGGGCCGTGAGCTTACCAAGGAAAGCGACCTGAAATAATTAGAAAGGAAATTAAACGATGAGTAAAATATTAAAAGACTTATCGCCGGAATTAGAGGCGGTCTTAACCAGGGAAGCGGCGCGGCAAAACCAAAGTAATTGAAGAGGTGCAAGGGTGACGGAATTAAAATATAATGAAGATGTTTTTGAAAACATCAAACACATCAACGAATATGAGCAAGAATATTGGTATGCTCGTGACTTGCAAGTTGTTTTAGAATATAACGAATGGCGCAACTTTGCCAAGGTTATCGAGAAAGCGAAAATAGCTTGCAAACAAAGCAATAATGAGGCCCTTTATCATTTTGTTGACGTCAACAAAACGATAGATATGCCCAAGAATGCCAGTAAAGAGATAGATGATGTAATGCTCACTCGTTATGCCTGTTATCTCATTGTGATGAATGGCGACCCGCGCAAGGAAGTTATAGCCCTTGGGCAAACTTATTTCGCCATTAAAGCGCGCCAACAAGAATTAGTTGAAAATTACAATGACCTAACGGAAGATCAAAAACGCCTGGCCATTCGTAATGAAATTATAAACCACAATAAATCTTTAGCTGAAGCAGCCATGCTTGCCGGAGTTAAAAAGCCCATCGACTATGCCATCTTTCAGAATTATGGCTACCAAGGGCTTTATGGCGGCATGAAAATGAAAGATATTCATGCCAATAAAGGCTTAAAAAAGAGCCAACAAATTCTTGACCATATGGGCAGCACAGAGTTAGCCGCTAATCTTTTTAGGGCGACCCAAACAGATGATAAGCTCCGGAGAGATAATATAAAAGGAAGGCATCAAGCCAACCAAACCCATTTCGAAGTTGGCCAAAAGGTTCGCCAAACCATAAAAGATTTGGGCGGCACCATGCCCGAAGATTTGCCAACACCTGTAAAAAGTGTCAAACAAATTGAAAAAGAAATGAACAATAAAAAAATTGAAACAGGAGATGATTAATAAATAGCCGCCACGCCCAAAAATCCCGCCCGGGGCCTCTGGCACCTCTGGGCCAAAAACCAAAAGACACTGGCGGTAAAAAAGTTAATTCAATATTAAAATGGAGCTCTACTAATGGAAAACAACAAAGCATTAAATAAAGAAATAGTATCATGGCGAAAAAAAATACATGCTGATTCATATCCAATGTCTATTGGTGAAGTTATTAATTTATATCGCGACAATGAGTTGGAAATCCATCCAGAATTTCAACGCTTTTTCAGATGGTCACTGCAACAAAAAACGAATTTAATAGAATCAATTTTCCTTGGAATACCTCTCCCGTCCTTTTTTGTTTCTCAAAATAAAAACGGCATATGGGAAGTTATAGATGGCTTACAACGCCTCTCTACAATCTTTGAGTTTGTTGGGGTTTTAAAAAATGTTACTGAGGAACAAAGCGAAGAGTTATCTCTAAGGCCTGCAAAATATCTAAAAAGCTTAAACGGGCTTACTTGGAACAAGATTGATAAGTCTTTACAACTTGATTTTAAGCGAGAAAAAATTGATTTTAAAATTATTAAAAAAGAAAGCACTGAAGATACTAAATTTGAAATGTTTCAACGTTTAAATACAGGCGGCTCCTCGCTTTCTGATCAAGAAGTTAGAAATTGTATACTTATAATGCTAAACAAGAATTTTTATCGATGGTTTGAGGAACTCGCAAAAAACGAAGATTTTCAAGAATGTGTTCCATTATCAAAGAACCAACTTGATCAACGTTATAATTTAGAGCTTATAACCAGATTTATTGTTTTCCAAAACACTGAAATCAAAACTATTGGTGGTGATGTCAGTGATTTTTTAACAGAAAAAATTATAAAAATAGCTGAAACAAAAAACTTCCCACTTAAAGAGCAAAAAGAACTCTTTGGAAATGTTTTTAAGATGTTAAATAAAACATTGTCAAGTGATACTTTTAGGAGATTTGATACTACGAAAAGTAAATATACAGGAGCTATTTCAATTTCAAGATACGAAGCTATCACATATGGATTAGGCAAAAACATAGCTTCATATGGTGAAAACTCTACTGATCATACAAAGACTATAAAGGGAAAAATAGATAAGCTGTGTAACAATGATATTTTTATAACAAACTCTGGAAGCGGGAGCAATGCAAGCACTCGCATCCCCAAAACTCTTAAACTTGCCAATGACGTTTTTAAAATATGACATCAATAACCGATATAAAAACTAAACTTGATAAAATGCAAAACGATCTTGATAGGGACTTAAGTTTTAGAAAAAAAGAAATCATTGCCCATTCTCAACTTCTCAATTCAACAGAAGATGAGTCTCAAGAAAAATTTCTTTTGCGTTTTGGCATTGTGTTACTTTATGCCCATTGGGAAGGTTTTTTAAAAAAAGGAACCAAATTAGTTTTGGCATTTTATCAAAACATTTCACAAGACAAGATACCGCAAGAAACATTCACGGCTTTTTTATCTGGGTATTTGCAAAAAATTCAACATGACCCGAAATCAAATACAAAAAATAACGATTTAATTAGTTTTATAAAAGATAACACAGGTCAACAAAGCCTTAAAAATATAGATATTAAAAACTGCTTTCGTTTTGAGTCGAATGTAAACTATGACATTTTAGACAAAATAATGTTTATTTGCTGCTGTAAAAAGGATTTTTCGCTTAAAAAAAATTTAATTGATATTGAACTTGTAAACATACGTCACTCTATAGCACATGGTGATTTTGTGCCTGTAAAAATAGAGGACTTCATTAGAATAAAAAATGAAATCCTTGAACTATTAGAAGATTTTAAAGAAATTGCGTTAAATGCCTGTCAGTTTAATAAAGCTTATACTACCACTTAATTTACTCTTTCATATAGGCAGCAAGAGTGATTGCCCTTAACTTGATGAATAGTTGCTAAGTAAAGCGAAGTGTAAATGTCAACTCACCAAACAAAAGACGGCCGTTGGTTTGTGGCCTTTCGGGAAAAAGGCTCAAGGGCGGTCAAACGTAAATATTTTGGGCGTGGCCTTGAGGGTAAGGCGGCGGCGAAAGTCTTTGAAAGTGAGCTCTTGCTTCAACCGCTGGAAAGTCGGGGCCAAATTGCCGGGGCTCCAATCACGTTTGGCGAGTTGGCCCAAAAATATTTAGATGCTCGCCCGCTCACCAAGCGCACCCGTGAATCAATAGGTTATGCCCTGAATTTGCACGTAATGCCCCGATTCGGTGAAACGTTGGTGACTCAGCTGTCTATGTCTAACTTATCAGAAATTGACCTTACCTTAGCTGGCTTGGGGCGGTCTCTGGCCACACGAAATAGAATCCGGTCATATTGTAAAACTATTTGCCAGTGGGGAGTTAATAACGAGTTAACGGAGTCAAACCCGTTCTCGCGGTTCAAACCTGAAACGAGCAAGGAAGCTGGGGCACCTGATTTAGTAACCCAAGAAGAGATCCAAGCGATTTATAAAAATGCGGCCCCACACTTGCAGTGGACGTTAGAAACGATGCTTAACACGGGGCTGCGCCCGGGGGTAACGGAACTTTTTGCCATCAAAATATCTGATATTGATTGGCAGAGGGAAGGTTTGTGGGTGGCCAGAACGAAAACCCACGAAAAAAACAAAAGCTTGCTCCCCTTACGGAAAGAATTTTTAGAAAAAATAAAAAGCCTGGTGGAATCAGAGCCAAAGAGAAAATTTTTAATTGAGTTTGAAGGTAAGCCGGTGAACTCATTGAAAACGGCGTGGCATGCGGCAAAGAAACGAGCTGGAGTCACAAGACGCTTAAGACTCTACGACCTACGCCACTGGTTTGCCACTAACCTGCTAGCCGGTGGAGCGGATCTAAAAGCGGCCTCAGAGCTCTTGGGGCACTCATCGCCAACAACCACGCTCAAGACCTATTATCACCTAATTGAGCGTCAAAAGCGGGAAGCCATTAATATGCTTGTTCCTCCGCCGTTAGAAGAAAAATAACCCGGTCAGCCTGATAAACCAGCCGATAAACCACCCCCCCAAAAAATAGCTTATAAAAAAGCCCAAAAGCAAACCCCACCGAAGCGAGGTTTTCTTTTGGGAATCACCAAATCCCTTTATTTCAAATGGAATAAACACCCATCCATTTTCAAAAAGTGGCGCGCCCGGCAGGACTCGAACCTGCAACCCACGGCTTAGAAGGCCGTTGCTCTATCCGGTTGGGCTACGGGCGCATTACTTTAATATAACATATTGGTTGCTATAT
>CAYJPF010000068.1:0-13201 GCA_964372025.1 uncultured Peptococcaceae bacterium
ACGGGGCAAAAACCGCCCCACCTGGAAAATTAAAAATACCGCTCCAGCTACATTTACTAGTTTAATAGATTATCTTATTCGCTAGGTATTTTGGCCTTTAGTCTTATCTTCGATTGCTACCCTTTTAGGGTACTCAACTTTACCTTACACCCCACCTTAACATCCACATTATTGGGGCTTCCCCCCTTCCCTCCCTTCTCCTCTGCTTTTATAATACCAAATCATCATTCTCCTCTGCTTTTAATTTTCCCCTTAAATTAACCAAGCTTTCAGGCTTTGTTCAAATAATTATCACATAGCTAATTTATACTATAAATATAGCAAGCTAAACAGCTAACTTTTAAGGAGGATACTAAAATGAGTGACCAAAAAACAAATAATAATTATGCCCATTTAACCGAACCGGAAATAATCAACCAAGATAACCAAAACTACAATAACTTAGATAATCAAGAATTACCCATATATGAAGATAAACAAGATCAACCGCCCAAGCAAGAACATCAAACTAAAATTATGCCCACAGCTCTTAGCGATATGCTTAACTTCGATATCCCCGATAGCATCTATCAGGAAGCGCTAAATAAAGAACATCCCACCCCTGCGGCTGCCACCGAGCAGCCAACTGCCACCGAACAACCTACTGTCATCGAACAGCCAACTGCCACCGAGCAGCCTCCTGCCACCGAGCAGACTAAACACAGTGATATCCCCACAGATGCCAGTACCGCTCAATATCAACAACCTATACCGCGTAATGTAACATCCAATTATCGGCAGGCCGGCCATAACTATTATGCACCGCCTACCGCCAAAACAGTTAATCAAAACCCAAATAACCCCGAAACCGCCAAAGCCTCCGCCTCTTGGCAAAATAATAGCCCTGCTAAAGCTAAACCCAAAAGGATTACTCTTAGCCGCAAGGCGCTTGGCGCAGTTATCGCCCTTACCCTAACCTTTGCCTGCCTGCTGGGCTTTGGTGGCGGCATGCTGGCTTTGCATATTGCCGATAATGATCAGCAAGTAATTGCCGAAACCCCGGCCACCATCTTGCCGGAACCGGAAAATAATACCGAAAGTAGCCTAAATAGTACCAATGCCCTAAGCAGTAGCGATCAGGCCAATGTGGTTTCGCAAGTAGCCTTAAAAGCCTCGCCCTCGGTAGTGGAAATTATGACCGAAGGCGAAACCACCTTTAATAGCATCTTTGGCGCCAGCTCTTATCTGGTTACCGGCGCAGGCTCGGGCGTAATTATTAGCAATGATGGCTATATTATCACCAATAATCATGTAATCGAAGATACCACCAGCATCAAAGTTACCCTTTATGATGGCCAGGTTTATGAGGCCACCTTGCAAGCTACCGACCCTCAAACCGATATCGCCATTATCAAAATCGAAGCCGATAATTTAATCCCGGCCGAAATCGGCGATAGCGATGCCCTTACTTTAGGCGAACCGGCTATTGTTATCGGTAATCCCCTAGGCCATTTGGGTGGCTCGGTAACCAGTGGCGTAATCTCCTCTTTAGATAGAGAAATTACTTTTAATGAAGAAAATGGCCAAACCAGTACCTTAAATGTTTTGCAAACCGATGCCTCCATTAATGGCGGTAATTCCGGCGGCGGCCTCTTTAATCAAGATGGCGAGTTGGTAGCCATTGTAGTTGCCAAACAAGGCGGCGACGATGTAGAAGGCTTAGGCTTTGCCATCCCCATTAATGATATTAAAACCGTTATCGACGACTTGATTAATTATGGCTATGCCCGTGGCCGTGTGGCCTTAGGCGTATCCCTGTTAACCATTGCCGATGAAAGAACCGCTATGAGCTACCGAGTAGATGAACTGGGCGTTTATATATTGCAAATCGAAGACGATTCTAATGCCCAAAGGGCAGGCCTTAAAGTTGGCGACCGCATTGTAAGCATCAATAATACCCCCATCGAAGATGCAGCTACCATCCAAGATATTGTGGCCGAAACCGATGCCGGGCAAATATTAACCATCACCTATTCCCGCGGCGGCGAGCAATTTACCATTGATGTTTTAATGCAAGAAACTATACCCAATGATGCCCTAACAACCGATACATTTACCCTCCCCCAATAAAAATAGATTAGTTTGGAGTGGGCGGCTAGCCGTCCACTCCAAGCATATAAGGAGTAATTATGGATACCGAAAATAAAGGCCATATCCTAATAGTAGATGATGAGGAAAAAATCCGCTCTTTAATTCGCAAATATGCCGAGTTTGAGGGCTATTTGGTTAGCGAGGCCATCGATGGCATGGCCGCCGTTTTAAAAACACGTCAACAAGATTTCGACCTTATCATCATGGATATTATGATGCCCGAATTAGATGGCTTTTCGGCCTGCCGGGAAATTAAAAAGATTAAAGATATTCCCATTATCTTTTTATCGGCACGCAGCGAAGAATATGATAAAATCCATGGCTTTGAATTATTGGCCGATGATTATATAGTAAAGCCCTTTTCGCCACGGGAATTAATGCTGCGCATCAATGCTATTATGCGCCGCAGCAAACAAGCGGTAACCCCGCAGGATACCTTAAATTTTGGCGGCTTGCAAATAGATAATGCCGGACGCATTGTTTATATCGATGGCCAGCGCGCCGATTTATCGCCCAAAGTATATGATTTATTGCTGTACTTGGTGCAAAATAAAGGCATTGCCTTAACTCGCGACCAAATTATTAATGCAGTTTGGGGCTATGATTTTTTTGGCGACGATCGCACCTTAGATACCCATATTAAATTATTGCGCAATAGCTTAGGCTCCTATCGAGATTTAATTGTTACCTTGCGTGGGGTTGGTTATCGCTTCGAGGTATAAAAATTGCATATTCTTAAAAAACTAAAGATTAAAAGACAAAATTCTTTGCGTTGGCAAATATTCAGCTATTTTTTAGGGATGATTGCCTTCTTATTAATTATGGCTTGGCTGGTACAGGCCTTTTTTAGCGAAGAATTATATATTAACTATAAAATTAGGCAAGTAGAAGCAGCCGCTACCGAAATTATCGAAAATATCGATAATGAAGATATTCTTAGCCTTTTAGATAGAGTATCCCAATCGCAGGAAATTTGCATTACCCTGCTTAATGTTAATACGGTTATCAGCAATCAGGACGACCGCAGCTTTTTATATATGGCCGATATCAACGAAAACTGCCTAATCCATAATATTAGTTTTGTTGATTTGGGGGGGTATTATGTCCAGGCCTATGAAAATGGTGGCAGTTTTAGGGAATTTGCCAATAATAGTCCTCCCCCGGTTAGCAATTATGATCCGGAACAATTCCCCGATCGCAATAAAAATGATATGACGCCTTATCGTACAATGATTTTGGCCAATATCTTTTATAATGCTGCCGGCGAGGAAATGTTTTTGCTTTTAGATAGCACACTTACCCCGCTTGCGGCTACCAGTGGTGCTTTGCGCTCGCAGCTATTAATGTATAGCCTGCTAATGATCAGTTTAGCCTTAGTTGCTTCTTATTTAAGTGCCCGGCGTTTATCTATTCCTTTGCGCAAAATTAATGCTACTGCTAAGCAATTTGCTAAGGGTAATTTTGATGTACAATTTGAAGGCAAAGGCTCCGAAGAAACCGAAGCCTTAGCCGATACCCTAAACTATGCAGCAGCGGAAATTGCCCGCACCGAGCGCCTGCAAAGGGAATTAATTGCCAATATATCCCATGATTTGCGCACCCCTTTAACCATGATTGGCGGCTATGCCGAAGCCATGCGGGATTTGCCCAGCGAAAATAATCCCGAAAATGCCCAAATTATTATTGATGAAGTAAAACGCTTATCGGGCCTGGTTAATGAAGTGTTGGATTTATCCAAATTGCAAGCCGGCGTAACCGAACTAAATTGCGAGGAAAGAAATTTAAGCGAATTAGTAGATCATATTGTCGATAATTATCAAAAGATGATGGCCGAGCAGGATTATCAAATCAGCTTTGAATATGATAGCGAAGCTTGGGTAATGATAGATACCGCCAAAATTGAGCAAGTTATTTATAATTTCCTCAATAATGCTGTTAATTATGGCGGCGATTCTAAGCAAATTATTGTGCGTCAGCGCCTAATCGAAAACCGGGTGCGCCTGGAAATTGAGGATTTTGGCCAAGGCATAGCCAAAGAGCGCTTGCAGGATATTTGGCAAAGATATTATCGCACCGAAGAAGCCCATTTGCGCAGCAAATATGGCTCGGGCTTGGGGCTATCGATAGTGCGCAGCATTTTAGATTTGCATAAAGCCGCCTATGGTGTAGAAAGCCAACTGGGCGTAGGTAGCACTTTTTGGTTCGAGCTGGAATTATGCGCCGAAGAATAATACTATTTTAAAGGAAAATCCCCATAATATGTTGAATTAGTAAGGGTTAATAATAAAGAGAAAAAGAGAGGTAATACCATGACAAATGTATTGGTAAAAAGCTTAGAAATCGGCGGCAGAACTTTAACACTGGAAACCGGCCGCCTAGCTAAGCAAGCCGGCGGTGCCGTATTAGCCTGCTATGGCGAAACTATGGTGCTGGGTGTAGGCACAATGAGCGAAAGCCCCCGTGCCGGTATTGATTTTTTCCCCTTATCGGTAGATTATGAAGAAAAAATGTATGCCGTTGGCAAAATCCCCGGCGGTTTTATTAAAAGAGAAGGCCGCCCTTCCGAAAAAGCAATCTTATCTTCGCGCTTAATCGATCGCCCTTTGCGTCCGCTTTTCCCCAAAGGTATGCGCAATGATGTGCAGGTTGTAACCACCGTTTTATCGGTAGAGCAAGATTGCGCCCCCGATGTTACCGCTATGAATGCCGCTTCGGCAGCTTTGCATATATCCAAAGTACCCTTCTTAGGCCCAATTGGGGCTGTTACCATCGGTTTAATTGATGGCCAATATATAGTAAACCCCACCATCGAGCAAGAAGAAATTAGCCAAATGCATTTAACGGTAGCAGGCACTGCTGATGCCGTAATGATGGTAGAGGCCGGCTGTAATGAAGTTGACGAAACTGTAGTTTTAGAGGGCATTATGTTTGCCCATCAGGAAATTCAAAAGATTGTAGCCTTTATCGAAGAATATCGAGCCGAGGCTTTAAGCTTAGGCCTGGCCAAAGAAAAATGGGAATTTGTAAAAGAAGCCGTAGACGAGGCTTTAAGCCAAGCCGTTTATGCCCAAGCCGGCGATGCCTTCCGCGAAATTATGCTGCGCTGCTCTAATCAAAAATTAAGCAAAGAAGAGCGCGATCTTTTAATCAATGAGCTAAAAGATCAAGTAAAAGCCGCCTTGGCCGAAAGTTTCCCCGAGCAGGAAGCCATAATTGGCGAAGTACTATATACCATCGAAAAGGAAACTATGCGCCGCCTAATCGCCAAAGATAAGGTGCGTATCGATGGCCGTCAAACCACCGAAGTTCGCCCCATTTCCTGCGAGGCTGGCGTTTTAACCCGCACCCATGGTTCTTCATTATTTACCCGTGGCCAAACTCAAATTTTAAATGCCTTAACTTTGGGCATGGTTTCGGAAGAGCAAATGATTGATGGCCTAGGTTTAGAAAATAGCAAGCGCTATATCCATCATTATAATTTCCCGCCTTATAGTGTAGGCGAGGTTCGCCCGATGCGTGGCCCCGGCCGCCGCGAAATTGGCCATGGTGCTTTAGCCGAGCGTGCTTTAGTGCCGGTTATCCCCTCTTCTGATGTTTTCCCCTATGCTTTGCGCCTGGTATCGGAGGCTATTGAGTCGAATGGTTCTACCTCGATGGGCAGCGTTTGCGCCAGCACCTTAAGCCTAATGGATGCCGGTGTGCCGATTGCCGCTCCTGTTTCCGGCTGCGCTATGGGCTTGATTAAAGATGGTGATGATGTTACCGTTTTAACCGATATTCAAGGCATGGAAGATTTCCTAGGCGATATGGACTTTAAAGTTGCAGGTACCGCCAAGGGTATTACCGCTATTCAAATGGATATCAAAATTGCCGGCATCGATCGGGAAATTTTAACCCGTGCTTTAGCCCAAGCTAAAGATGGCCGTATGCATATTATGGAAAAGATGTTGGCGGCTATTGACAAGCCACGCACCGAGTTATCGGCTTATGCCCCCCGGATTACCACTATCAAAATCCATCCCGATAAAATCCGCGAAGTTATTGGCAGCGGCGGTAAAATCATCAAGAAAATTGTTGAAGAAACCGGCGCCCAAATTGATATCGAGGATGATGGCACCATTTTTGTGGCCAGTGTTGATTCGGCCAAAGGCGATAAGGCAATTGCGATTATCAATGGCATTATTGCCGAAGCTCAAGTTGGCCAAATCTATAAAGGCAAAGTTGTTAAGATTATGGAATTTGGCGCTTTTGTCGAAATTTTGCCCGGCGTTTTTGGCGGCAATGGCAAAGATGGTATGGTTCATATCTCGGAGCTTGCCAATAAGCGTGTTAATAAAGTAGAAGATATTTGCGCCGAAGGCGATGAAATGTGGGTAAAATGCATAGCCATTGATAAGGATAATGGCCGTGTTAAATTATCCCGTAAAAAAGCCATGGAAGAACTAGGCTTGGATATGTAATTGTAATTTTTGTAATAAAAGGGGGCTATCACAAATAGTTTTATTTGCGACAGCCCCTTATTTTATAAGAGGATTTATGGCCAAAGATAATCTATATGTAGTTGTCGATTTAGAAACTACCGGCTTAGACAGTAATTTTGATCAAATTATCGAAATTGGGGCGGTAAAAATTAAGCGCGGCTTGATTATTGATACCTTTAACAGCTTAATCAAGATTAATCGCGCCTTACCTAATAAAATAATCGAGCTAACCGGCATCGATGATGATATGCTAAGCACAGCCCCGCCTTTAGGCGAGGTTATTTTGGCTTTCGAGGCTTTTATTGACCAAGCCCATCTAATTGCCCATAATGCCGATTTTGATAGTGATTTTTTAAGCCGCATTTGGGCCGATGATCGCCCCTGGCTCGATACCATTAAATTAGCCCAAATTGCCTTCCCTACCCTAAATAGCTATAGCTTGGGCAATTTATGCATTGCCCTTAATATCAAAAATCAAAGTGCGCATCGAGCTTTAGGCGATGCTTTAGCCACCGCCGAAATTTTTATTCAGGCCAGACGCGCCTTAGATAGCTTGCCGCCAAAGGCCAAAACCGATATTTTGCTTTTAGCAGGCGAGCATATAAGCCCCTTAGATGATCTTTTGCGCAAACATTTAAATGCCGATAATTTAGGATTAAACCTAGAGCAAGAACAAAGCACCCGCTATACCCCAAGAGAAATTGATGATAGCTATCAAATACCCAAAGCTTTAATCCAAGATTTTTTTGGCAGCGGTGGTATTTTTGAGCAAAATGTAGAGCATTTTTGTTATCGAGATCAACAGGTTATCATGGCCGATCAGGTGGCCGATAGCCTTAATAATAAACAATTTTTGCTGGCCGAGGCCGGCACCGGCAGCGGCAAATCCCTGGCCTATTTATTGCCGTCGGCCTTATTTGCCTTAAATTCCGGCCAAAAAGTGGGCATTAGCACCCATACCAAAAATTTGCAAGAACAATTGCTAAAAAAAGATATTCCCCTGCTGGCTGCTCATTTAGACCAACCTTTGCGGACAGCTTTATTAAAAGGGCGTTCTAATTATTTATGCCGTAGGATGTATCGTGCCAATTTACATAATACCGATCAGCAAATTCGCTTTTTTATGATGCGCATTGCCTCCTGGCAGGCGCAAAGCTTAAGTGGCGATGGCTCGGAATTGAATATTGCCTATTATGATAAATGGCGTTGGCAACGTATTTGCGCCGCCAGCGAGAACTGCGATAGTGGCTGCACCTATTTTAAAGGTGGATGTTATGTTACAAAAGCTCGTCGCGAAACCGAGCGAGCGGATATAGTGGTGCTCAATCATGCCCTATTAATTGCCAATGCCAGCTTAGAGGGCGGATTTTTGGCTAATCTACCCTATTTGGTAATTGACGAAGCGCATCATTTAGAAGATGTGGCCGAAGATCAATTAACCGAAACAGTGGAGTTTTATCAGCTACTGCGTTTAAGCGGCCGCATTTCCCGGCGGGAAAGGGGCAAGCAGCAAGGCCTATTAGAATCGCTAAAGCGCCAGGTTGACGATTTTGTTTTAAGCGATAGTAAAGCCGAAATATTAGATCAGCATAATCAGCGCATCGAAGAAAGTTTAGAGAGCCAAATTGCCCTAGCCGAGGCCTTTTTTAGGCAATTACAGCTGGTATTTAGCAATTTGGCGGCTAAAGAGTTATTTTTTCCGGCTAAAATTCGCCTTTTAAAGCAGCATCGTAAGCAGGCGGCTTGGGCTGATTTGGAGCTGGCCGGGCAATCCTTGGCGGCAGCAATTACCGCAACTGCTAAAAATTTAACTTTATTGGCCGATTTTTATTTTCATTTACAAGCCGAAAACGAGATTAATAATCGTGAGGAATTAAATAGCCTAGCTGCCCAGTTTAGCCAAGCGGCTTTAAGCATTAATCATTGGCTGGCCGAGCCCGGCGATACCCGGGAATTAGTTTGCTGGCTGGAATTTAGCGCTGCCGACAAATATCCGGAGCTTAAAGTAGCCCCCTTAGAATTAGGCACGCTTTTAAATAAATGTTTATATGATAATTGCGAAGCAATAATTTTTAGCTCGGCCACGATGACAACCGGCCAGTCTTTTAGCTATTTTAAGCAACGCCTAGGCCTGGATTTAATTACTAAACCCCTGCAAGAAACGGTATTGCCATCGCCATTTAACTATCAAGAGCAGGCCTTATTCACAATTTGCGATGATTTACCGGATTGGAGCAAGGCCGAAGAATTAAAAGCGCAGGTGGCAATAGCAGCAAGCCTTGAGCATTTAATTTTGGCCTCTAAAGGCAGGGCTTTGGTGTTATTTACCTCGCATTATCAATTGCGGGCGGTAAATGATTTATTAAAAGCCAGGTTAGCCGAGGCCGGCATAACATTATTGGCGCAAGGCATATCCGGCCATGCAGGCCAATTAGTAAGCCGCCTGGCCAAGGAAGAAAGATGCTGTATTTTTGGTGCAGCCAGTTTTTGGGAAGGTGTAGATATATCGGGCAGTGCGCTTTCGTTATTGGTGATAGTGCGGCTACCGTTTTGGCCACCGAATACGCCCACCCTAGCTGCCCGCATGGAAAAAATAGAGCAAAACGGCGGTTCGAGCTTTTTTGAATATAGTTTGCCACAGGCTATATTACGCTTTAAGCAGGGCTTTGGCCGTTTAATCCGCAGTATTGATGATAAAGGAGCCTTTTGCGTATTAGATGGCCGCATCCTAAGCAAAGGATATGGCCGCAATTTTATAAAATCATTACCGGCCATGCAAATGATTAAAGGTAATAGTGAGGATTTGGCCAGGCAGATTGAGGATTGGCTAGCCAAACCTATATAATCCGAACCCATTTTTTAACAAATTTGCCGGCTTCATACGGGCTTGCCAGCTCTTGACATAGCACCACTATGACGGCGAGCTGCCGCGCCGGTCTGAAGCGCGGCAAATTTGCTAAAAAATCGCTGCGCGACCCCAGAAAAAATTAGGGCGGGCTAGGCAAGGCACGACGACGCAGCTGTACTTAACGTACTGCAAGGAGGAGAAACGCAGCATAGGCCGCCCTAATTTTTTCTGGGGTGGATTCGGATTATATAGGTTTGGCTAAAGTAACCAAGCACCAAACCCAAAATACTTCATATCATATATTAACGTAAATGATAAGGAAGGTGAGGCTATGCGAGTTTACTATCTTAAGCTACCAAATTTTATCATGAATGTACTGCGCAAAAAGCAAACCCCAACTACAAAATAGTAAAAAGTTTTAGTCAATTTTTTTCAAAAAATTGCAGGGGTATTGGGGGCAGCGCCCCCAAGGTCTTAAAAAAGAGGGCTATCGCAAAAACTGCGATAGCCCTCTTTTTAATCATAATCCTCAACATCAACATGGTCGGATTTCATCCAATCCGGCTTTAAATCAGCAGGAACATCCTGCAAGGCCAGCCAACATGCTGTTTTATGTCTGGCTGCTACCTCGGTAGATGGCGGTTGCTCCTCTAAACAAATCTGCATCGCATATTCGCAGCGTGCCGCAAAAGCACAACCCTTAGGCGGTGCAAATAAATCCGGCGGGCTGCCGTCAATACTTAGCAAATCCTCTTTATGCTCGGTATTAAGCCTGGGCATCGATTTAATTAATCCCCAAGTATATGGATGACGAGGCCGATAAAATACATCATCACATAGCCCCTCTTCCACAATTTGGCCGGCATAAAATACCAAAATTCGCTTGGCCATATTAGCTACTACACCCAAATCATGGGTAATCAAAATAATCGCCGTATTAAATTGGCTTTGCAAACCACGCATCAAATCCAAAATCTGGGCTTGGATGGTAACATCCAAAGCAGTGGTCGGCTCATCAGCTATCAAAAGCTTAGGATTGCAGCACATGGCAATAGCAATCATTACCCTTTGCCGCATCCCACCCGATAAACTATTAGGATACTCCTTAACCCGCTTTTCCGGATTGGCTATGCCTACTAAAGATAAATACTCAATAGTACGCTCTAAGGCCTGCTCGCGGCTTAAACCCTGATGCTTAATCAAAGATTCGCTAATCTGCTTGCCTACTGTCATCGTTGGGTTAAGCGAAGTCATCGGATCTTGGAATATCATACTGATATCATTGCCCCGCAAAGATTGCATTTCCTTTTCATTATAATCAACAATCTCTTGATCATTAAATAGGATGCTGCTGCCATCTTTAATCGTGGATAAATTGGCCGGTAAAAGCTTAAGTATCGATTTAGCGGTAACCGTTTTGCCGCAACCGCTCTCCCCTACTACCGCTAAACATTCGCCGGCTTCTAATTCAAAACTTACATCGCGCACGGCTTGTACCTTACCGCCATAAGTTTTAAACTCGATTTGTAAATTTTTAACCTGTAAAATAGGCTGATTTTGTGTATTTTGCTTGTCCATAGCCGCCTCCTATTTACGCATTTTAGGATCTAAGGCATCACGTAAGCCATCACCTAAAAGGTTTAAGGATAGCATGGTGGTGCAGATGAAAAAGGCCGGAATCAATAATTGATAGGGGGCAATCCTAAATACTTCAGAAGCAGACTGAGCCAAAGCGCCCCAAGATGAATCCGGTGCCTGAATACCCAAGCCAATATAAGATAAAAAGGCCTCGGTAAAAATGGCATGGGGTATGGCCATTGTCATTTGAGTAATAACAATACCACTAATATTAGGGAAAAAATGCCGCAAAATAATTCGGCTATGGCTAGCACCCAAAGTTTTAGCAGCAAGTACATATTCGGAATTCTTAAGCTGCAAAATTTGGCCACGTACCAGGCGAGCATTACCTACCCAGCCTACAATAACCATCGCCGTTATCAGGCTGCCTATACCCTTACCCATTACCGTCATCATCAAAATCGCTAAAATAATCATCGGTATACCATAAAGAATATCGATAATCCGCATGATAACCATATCGGTTTTGCCGCCAAAATAACCGGCAATACCGCCCACAATCGAACCGATTAACATATTAATCGATACAACCGCCAAGCCGATAAATAATGATACCCTAGCACCTGTCCAGGTTCTTGTCCATAGATCGCGGCCGGATTTATCGGTGCCGAACCAATGCTCGGAGCTGGGTTCTTGATTAATGGCCTGAAAATTATTTTCATTGCCGGTATAAGGCGAAAATATCGGCGCAAATATGGCCAATAATACATATAAAACCAGGATAATTAAGCCAATTAAGGCAATTTTATTCTTACGTAATTTAATCCAGGCATCCTGCCAATAAGTTAGGCTGGGACGCACCACTTTATTCTTTTCGCTATCATCAATTTTAACCCGTTTAAATAAATCGGGATTATAATTTTTTTGCGCTTCGGTAGTCATATAATCCTCCTTTATTTTTTACTCGTTATTTTAATGCGCGGATCGACTATTCCGTACAGAATATCTACCACTAAGTTAGCAATTACCAGGAATAAGCCATAAAAGGCGGTCATGCCCAAAACCATGGTATAATCTAAGTCATTAATACTTTGAACATAGAATTTGCCCATGCCGTCGATAGCATAAATTCTTTCGATAACAAAGGTACCGGTTAGGATAGCCGCAGTTAAAGGCCCCATTACCGTAATTACCGGCAAAATCGAATTACGAATTTGATGCCGCCACACAACCTGAAACGGCGATAAACCCTTGGCTTTAGCCGTTAAAATATAATCCTGATTAATAACTTCCAGCATCGAAGAACGCATTAAGCGAGTAACCAAAGCTAAAGTATAAAAGCTTAAAGCAATAACCGGCAATATTTTTTGATTAGGTTCTTCCCATAAACCGGCCGGCAATAATTTCCATTCAATAGCAAAATATAATTGCAAAATTGTACCGATAATAAAGTCCGGCGCCGAAACACCGATAATAGCTACCAAAACACAAATATAATCGATTGCCTTACCGGCATTTTGCGCCGATAAGGTGCCCAGTATTAGCCCTAAGGCCAAAGCAAAACCAATTGCCCTTAAACCCAATGAGGCCGATACAGGAAAGGTTTCGGCAATAACATCATTTACCGAACGACCTACATATTTTAAAGATGTACCTAAATCGCCTTGCAATAAATTGCCGATATAACGTACCCATTGAATATGAATAGGCTGATCGAAGCCATAGTAGGCTTCCATTTTAGCCTGAATTTCCGGGCTGGTTTTTTCATCCTGAAAAGGATCGCCCGGCAACATGCGCACCAGCACAAAGATAATTGTAATTAGTACCAATAGGGTAAGAGCAGCAATTAACACTCTTTTTAATATATAATTAGCCATGCTTGCACCCTCTTTGAAATATTTGTAAAAATAAAAAATCTGTAAAGACGGCCTTGACCGAAAATGGGTAATAACCTTTTTCAAACGGTCAAGACCGTTCCCTACAGATTTAATTTTTCTGATCCAGCCAACCAAACCCTTATCACAAAGTTTTGCTGCTAAGGTAGGCTAGCTATTTACGGTCAAGACCGTTCCCTACAGATTTAATTTTTTAATAAAGTTTAACTACAACGGCTTATTCAAAATAAGCGTAGGTATAATCACTTTCGCTACCTAAGTAGAAGCGA